>CAYUAE010000128.1:0-5894 GCA_964442675.1 uncultured Methylomarinum sp. | reverse complement strand
AAAAACAGAAACTACCTATCACCGCCCCACCCAGCCCAGATCTCACCACACATCAACACAAAGCCAGACAGCCAGTAAACGGCCCCTGCCACACAAAAATCCATTAGATTTTTTATCGCCACATTGATACTGTTTTTGCTTCTGACCAAGCCGGTTTCAAGACAAATAAAACCGACCTGCATAAACAACACCAAAATGGCACAAAAAATAATCCAGAAAATATCAAGCATTTTTATTTATTATTTGAAGTTTCAAAGTTCAATGAATAAGAATAGACTATTGAATGTAAATAAATGGCGCATTCTAAAGAGGTATAATATTGGGAACTTAAAAATCCAACACACGCCAGTAGAATGCTTATGCATCGTGCCATAAAAGCCACTGAACCGCCACCCCTGACGGTTGGCACTCTTTAACGCTGAATAAGGCGAATTCAACTCAGAACGACAATTTCACTCATTAAAAATGACAAGTTCTTTTCAGAGACCGAATTTTCTAATGCCATGACTCGGGTAAAAATGATGACAACCAAAACAACAACCATTATCTCGACAGTTTTCATGCTATTAATCAGCATGAATGTCGGTGCAAATGAAATTTCAACAGAAAGTATCCAGCGTTATGCGACAAAAGATCCTTTTTCATTTGTATTGCTGGAATTTGGCTTTATTACCTTACTGGCCTTAATCGGTCATATTGTCTCCCGTCATTATCAATGGCCAAAAATGCTGGGCGAATTATTGATTGGAATCATCGTTGGCAATATTTTGTATTGGTTTGACTTTTCACCGGTATTTTATTTATTGATGCATTTAGCCGATGCCAGCGAAGTCTTTAAAAGCGTGTGGACATCTGATTTGCCAATTGCCGATACCATCCAGCATTTTTACAATTCCGACGATGCAGAAACGGCCGCGTTTGCCGAACAAATGCTTAAGGTTTTTGCAACAGATCAGTCTCCTGCTCTGATTATTGTCGGCATCTCGATCTGGCTTTTTTCAAGTTTTGGGGTATTTTTTCTGCTCTTCAAACTCGGTATTGAAACCAGCCCGGAAGATATTCTTAAAAAAGCAGAACCGGCGGCCTATCTGGTTTCCTTAACAGGAACCTTATTACCGTTTTTACTGGGACTGGGGTTCAGCCTTTGGTTGATACCCGAGCTAAATACAGCCGAGCATATTTTTCTAGCTGCTGCACTCAGCACCACCAGCGCAGGGCTTGCCAGCCATCTGTTTGCCAAAGTGCAACGCTTTAACAGCCGCGAAGCACAAATTGCCATACAAGCGGCATATATCGATGATATCTCAGGCGTATTCTTGCTTGGTTTTATCGCCAATGTTGTGCTTTCAAACATTGTTGGCCTGCCTGCAATTATTGCCTTTTTCATCTATTCTCTGGTGATTTTTTTATTGATTATTTTTATCGGCAAAGCCATTGTTCGGTATATACCGCATTATTATCAATTTACCGAGACGCACACTATTTTATTGGTTCCATTAGCCATGGTTGTACTGGTCAGTTGGCTGGCAGATATTTTTTCAATTGGCCAAATCAGCAGTGCTTTTCTGGCCGGCATGATTTTGAATAAATTACAGGACAAGCGCGATATCATCAAAGGCCTGATTTCATTATTGGAGAAAATTTTTGCGCCGGCATTTTTTGTCTTTGTCGGTATGCAAGTCAATCTTGAACTGCTGACTGATCCGAATATGATCCTGCTTATCGTTTGCCTGTTTTTAGCCGCCAGCACAGGCAAAATTGCCGCCGGCTATGCAAGTCTGCAACACATCGATGCGCTTGCCGTCGGTATCGGGCTGCTGCCGAGAGGAGAAGCCGTGTTAATTTTTATCAGCATGGGTAAAATTCTGGGCGTGATGAATGACGCGATTTTCAGCATCATCACTATTGTCGTGTTACTGACTAATTTTGTTGCCCCATGGGTTTTGCACTATTTTTGCAGCCATTACTGTACTAATAAACGCCTGAATTGACTCAGGAAAAACGATGGCCTAATGCTTCCCAACTTAAACAGAACTCCTTATGAAGAAACTAATTTGCATCACCCTCTTGTTTAGCCTATCTGCAATAAGCTATGCCGAAGATGCCCGGCAAGCTCATGAGCAGACACAATCGTCAGGAGTAGAAGCCCTTTCTCCTGAATTACGTAATCTATTGACTCAGGAAATGAAAGCATTACAGGATGGCATGATGTCTATCATCCCCGCATATGTTTCCGGAAACTGGCATGAAATTGAAGCGACAGCCGGAAAAATAAAGAATAGTTATCTATTAAAACAAAACCTGACCGAGAGCCAGATAAAAGAGCTGCATTCAGCATTACCAGCTGAGTTCATTGAAAGGGACAAAAAATTTCATTATTTGGCCGGAATGCTTGAACATGTCGCACACAATAAAAAACCGGAACTGGTCAATTTTTATTTTTCGGAAATGACCGAGGCTTGCGCTGGCTGTCATGCCAAATTTGCGACACATAAATTCCCTGGTTTAAAGACTGTCACACAAAAGGCGCACAAACACTGATAAGGCGTTATCCAATAGCGCAGGCGGCTATCGTGATGAAACCCAGTGAAATGAGAACTCTACCCTCACTGGACGCCCTAGCTGCTGCTCGATGCTTTTTTCGATTTGTAACAAGACCTTGGCATCGGGCAAAAAGCTGCCCAGTAAATCGGCTCGAATCAGGACCGGTTGGCTGAGCTGAATCGTAATATTGCGGAGTCGAAAGCGATGCGCTGCCACCTGAAATGTCTGATTGAGCAGATTCTGTTTGATCCGGGCTGTGGTCTGCATTTTTTCAAACGCCGCGCTGAGTGGAAATGAAACCGCCAGCACCATCAGCAATGAGACGAGAATACCGGTGCGGGCGCGACTGAAAGGCGCAAAGCCCATCAACATAAAGGTCAACCCTGCTGCCAGAATGATACCGGTCAGGTTGGTTAAAAAAAGCAACATGGCGCCATAAAAAATATCGAACTGCCACCAGCCGAGGCCAATTCCAGCCACACATAATGGTGGCACCAAGGCCACGGCAATGGCGACGCCGGGTAAACTTTTGGCGATATTTTCCCGCGCATTGGCCAGTGCGCCCGCAATTCCGGATAAAATGGCCACCATCAAGTCCAACATCGACGGATGCAGGCGGCCTGTGATTTCATGGGTAACCTCATGAAACGGAATAAACCAGGCCATGCCAGCGGATAACGCCAACGCCAGCGAAACGCCAAGCAGAACGGTCATAAATGCCTTTCGGCTCAGCCCGGCATCGGAGCGCAACACGCCCATTGACAAGGCGATAATTGGCGACATCAAGGGTGCCAGTACCATAGCGCCAATCACCACCGACGGGCTGTTCAAAAACAACCCCAACGATGCCAGCAAAACACTCAGCACCATCAGTAATACATAATTACCTGAAGTATTTGCACTGTCCTTTAAATTTAGAAACAGCTCTTTAAAATCCGATTCCAACGCATGGGGAAAAAATGGCAGAGTCTTGCTCAAATATTTAATCCGCTCGTCCTGCTGCGGCAGTTGATCGCAAATAACGTTTTCCTTGTCATCATTAAACTGCTGCCGGGATTGAAAGTCATCGACAGCTTTGACATGCAGGGGTGCCGGTAAAATGGACAGGGTCAGAGATTCAGCTGTCACCGGTCGATTGTTTACCAGGTAGTGAGTCGGCTCGGGTGATTCGATATGCAAGGATTCGGTACGAATATAGCCGATCTGGTTAAGTACCTGTTTTTTTGAGCGCAATAAAACCGAGGCGGACAATTGTAAATAAGACAGAATGGATTGCGGGGCAAACAAAACCACAGAAATCCTGCGATCGGTCAGTGATACGGTTTCTTCAAATAATTGGCGTAACGCGCCGGATTGATGAAAATCCAGCAGCAACATACCGGTAATGGCGGTTGGAATTTTTTTGCCTTTTGCTGTCGTCAGTGTAACCGGATGTGGTTTTAATGAAAACGCATGAATAAAGCGTTTGATACGGAACTGGAGTTTACGAAAACCTGCAATCTGAGCACTATCGCCTAAAAACTCGGCCATCGTGGTCTGATTTTCAAGATTGACGCCATCGACAACAATATCGCCATTACATTGAATCAAATCAATTTCGACTGTATTGTCTTGCAGCGCAATGTCCAGACTGACATCGAAACTTTCGTCCAGCCCCAGACTTTTATAAAACAACGTCAGCTTATCGCCTGCTACCGGCAAAAAGCCCAGCTGCACACCTTTCTGCCGGGCTGTCATTAAGGCTTTAGGATACTCAGCCTGATTGATCCATAGCAAGGCCTGTCGATGTACATCATCGACTTGAATGGCCTCAAAATCATCGAGTTTTACCGGTGAAATCTGGAGTTTTTCAGCGAGGATTCGCGGGTGTCGCGTGACCTTTTCTAAACTGTCGGCAACACTGTCACTATAAACCAGATAATAAGCCGTGCGGCTTCCATTTTTCATTATCGAATGTGGCAATGGCGGGAGCCAGGCGGACCGCCCCGCCTGGCTTCAAACCTTAAAGTTTGACCAGCACCTCGCCTTTACCTGTTTCCGCCATGTCGCCGCCATAGCGTTGCACACGATTAAACGCTTGAGCACTATCGGCAAAACGGCTGTTGAGCGATTTAAATGAGGAAAACAGAATAGGCAGAAACGCCAGCGTATGTGAACCACAATCATTAAATGTCGCTGACAATTGGGGCTGTTGCCACAGCAACAAGGTACCACGCCGCATGGCATAGCCTAAATAACGGCCGGTCTGCCCCATGACGGCAATCGTCCCCGCGACCATGCGCGCACCGCAATAATCACCGGCATCGCCTTCCACCAAAATAACGCCACGCCGCATATGGTCGCCTGCCCTGTCGCCGACATTGCCTTTGACCAGAATAGTGCCCCCTTTCATGCCCTGCTTATTGCCAGGCAACGCGGCGCCGACAAAATCCCCGGCATTGCCGTTGATTTCCAGCAAACCGTCTTTCATTTCACAGCCTGCATACAGGCCGGCATTGCCATCAACCCGAATCGTGCCGGCTTTCATGCCTTGCGCCAGATACGCGCCACAGTCGCCTTCAATCGTAATGCTGCCGCCATCGAGCCCTTTACCGATAAAATCGAGCTTGTTAAAGCTGCCGGCAATCACCAGATTCTGACTGTCAGATCCTTGAATTTTAAACAATTCATCGACACGAACGGTTTTATTGCCCGTTTGCAACGGGATAGCCGCAATGTCGGCCGGTGTCATCCCCGCCAGTTTTTGGCAAACCAGGGGCGACATATCCACATGCTGACGCGGTCTTGTTTTGAGTGTCAGTGTCAATGCGCTCATGCCATGATCTCCTGTAAGTGAAAATGAAACGGCCCCAGTTTTCCGCCATAGTTACCGGCGCTGATGCGCTTGATGCCGTTTTCAGCACCCAAATCACAAACCGCCTGAATACCGACACGCATGGCTTTATCAATATCCTCTTTAGTCAGACCGTCGATAACAATTTCCATCACCGATTCAATTTCCGGCGACAAATCCGTTTTGGTCACACCTTTTAAGGTTGGGCAAAATGCATCGTTAGTCGATGCACCCAGTGCTGGATATTTCGATCCAACTTTGGAACCGGAGCGCACAACACCTCCCGGGAATGGCATGATGACATTCGGTATTTTACGCATTTCCTCGATGGCCGCTTCACAAGCCGCCAGTGCCTGCGGCTGCGATTCAGCCAGCACCAGAAAATTACCACCGCCGACAGCTTCAACTTGCCCGGTAGTTGCCTCGGTCAAAAATTCACCATCCATCACCGGTACAGATCGGCAGAGCACACGTCTGAACTCCAGTCACGAATTCGTATCTCGTATGCCGTCTTCTG
>CAYUAE010000127.1:0-5919 GCA_964442675.1 uncultured Methylomarinum sp. | reverse complement strand
AATGTGACATCCCTGTCACATACACTTCTTACGTAAGCAACTGATATTAAACTATATTTCTCTTTATAAATACGCTGAGTAGTAACACAATAAATAAGGTATAATTGACTGTTTTTTCAGGACATAGCAGACTGTTTCAACAGTTATAATGATTTATGCAAGAAATAAACCCGATTAAAAATAAAATTGCCGACCTTAGCGAAAGGACGCAGGCGCTCAAGCAGTATCTCAATTATGAGGAAAAAAGCGAGCGACTGGTCGAAGTTCTAAGAGAGCTTGAAAATCCTGATGTGTGGAATAATCCCGAACAGGCACAGGCGTTGGGAAAAGAGCGGGGGCAACTAGAAGCCATCGTCGAAACGATTGATGAGCTGGAGCACGGTTTGAGTGATTTGGCTGAATTGCTGGACATGGCGGTTGAAGAAGGTGATGCGGAAACGGTTGATACGGTCGCTGAGGATTTGAATCAATACGCGCGTAAGGTCAACAGTTTGGAATTTCGGCGGATGTTCTCTGGCGAAATGGACGCCAATAATGCCTTTCTCGATATACAAGCCGGTTCCGGTGGTACGGAAGCACAGGACTGGGCATCCATGCTGCTCAGAATGTATCTGCGCTGGGGTGAACAAAAAGGCTTCGCCACCTCAGTGATCGAAGAGTCTCCAGGTGAGGTGGCCGGCATTAAAAGTGCAACGATTCTGTTTGAAGGCGATTATGCCTTTGGCTGGCTACGGACTGAAACGGGCGTTCATCGCCTGGTCAGAAAATCGCCGTTCGATTCCGGTAATCGCCGTCACACGTCATTTGCATCGGTTTTTGTTTCACCCGAAATCAATGATGATATTGATATCGATATTAATCCGGCCGATTTGCGGATCGATGTGTATCGTGCCAGTGGTGCCGGTGGGCAGCATGTCAACCGAACCGAGTCGGCTGTACGTATCACACATAATCCAACCGGTATCGTGGTGCAGTGTCAGAATGACAGGTCACAACACAAGAATAAAGATACCGCGATGAAGCAATTGAAAGCCAAGTTATATGAGCTTGAAATGATGAAGCGCAGCGAAGCGCAGCAGGCGCTGGAAGATACTAAGTCCGATATTGGCTGGGGCAGTCAGATTCGCTCTTATGTATTAGACCAGTCGCGGATCAAGGATTTGCGTACCGGCGTCGAAACAGGCAATACTCAGGCGGTATTAGATGGCGACCTGGATCAATTTATCGAAGCCAGTTTGAAAGCTGGACTGTAACCAAAACTATGACTAAAGCATAAAATGACAGAAACCGTACAAGACGAACAGGAACAAATCCAGCAACGCCGGCAGAAGCTGCAGGCGTTAAGAGCTGAAGGAATTGCCTTTCCTACCGATTTTCGCCGCAATGTCGTTGCCGGGGAACTACTGGCCGAATATGGTGAAAAAAGCAAAGAGGAACTGGAAGCGAATCCAATTCGGGTCAAAGTAGCTGGCCGTATGATGACGCGCCGCATTATGGGAAAAGCAAGTTTTTGCCATATTCAGGATATGTCCGGCAAGATTCAGCTTTATGTCACACGCGATGTTTTGCCGGAAGGTTTTTATAACGAACAGTTTAAAAAATGGGATATTGGTGACATTATCGGTGCCGAAGGTGTTTTGTTTAAAACCAAGGTAGGGGAGCTGAGTATCCGGGTCGATGACATTCGTTTATTGACGAAAGCGTTACGCCCTTTGCCTGAAAAATTTCATGGCATTGCCGATCAGGAAATTAAATATCGGCAGCGTTATCTTGACCTGATTATGAGCGAACAGTCCCGAAAAACCTTTCGGATTCGGTCTCAAATCGTCTCCTATATTCGTCAATTTTTGATTGAACGTGATTTTCTTGAGGTTGAGACGCCGATGATGCAGGTTATTCCCGGCGGCGCGACAGCCAGACCGTTTAAAACCTATCACAATGCGCTGGATCTGGAAATGTATTTGCGTATTGCGCCTGAACTTTATTTGAAACGATTGGTGGTTGGCGGTTTTGAGCGTGTGTTTGAAATCAATCGTAATTTTCGTAATGAAGGACTTTCGACTCGACATAATCCTGAATTCACCATGCTGGAGTTTTATCAGGCCTATGCTGAATATGAAGACTTGATGGACTTGACCGAAGCGATGTTGCGAGGAATTGCCGAAGAAATTGTCGGTGAGTCCGTTATTGAATATCAAGGCGAAAAATACGATTTCGGCAAGCCGTTTGAACGGATGACGGTGGTTGAATCCATATTACATTTTAATCCGGATTTAAGCCTGTCTGATATCGATAATCGGGAGTCAGCCGTCAAGGTTGCCGAGAAACTGAATATTCCAGTTAAAGAAAACTATGGCTTAGGTAAGGTTCAGATCGAAATTTTTGAGAAAACGGTTGAGCACCGGTTGATGAATCCGACGTTTATTACGGCTTATCCGGTCGAGGTGTCGCCATTGGCCAGGCGGAATGATGAAAATCCAGAGGTGACGGATCGTTTTGAATTTTTTGTTGGTGGACGCGAAATCGCCAATGGATTTACAGAGTTAAATGACGCTGAAGATCAGGCTGAACGATTCCGCAAACAAGTGGAAGAAAAAGAAGCGGGTGACAATGAAGCCATGCATTATGATGCTGATTATATTACGGCGCTGGAGCATGGTATGCCGCCGACAGCGGGCGAAGGCATTGGTATTGATCGATTGGTTATGTTGTTTACCGATGCGCCGAGTATTCGAGATGTTTTATTATTTCCACATCTCAAACCAAAACAGTAAACCTGAGGAAAATGATGGCAGTTTCAGAGCAAGATTTTAAAAACACACTGAGATTATGGGCAAGCGGCGTGACTGTCGTGACAGCAAAATCCGAGCAAGATGGTGTCAAAGGCATGACCGCAACATCCTTTAGCAGTGTTTCGCTGGAGCCACCACAAATTCTGGTATGTATTCATGAAAAAGCCGATACCGGCAAGGTAATTCTGGAGCAGAACAAATTTGCGGTCAATATTTTAAACAGCGAGCAGCAGGATGTTTCAAATCAATTTGCTGGCGCGAATAGTCAGGAAGAGCGCTTTGCCAATGTGGATTGGGAAGAAGGCAAAACCGGCTCTCCTGTGTTGAAAGATTCTTTGGCGAGCCTTGAGTGTACGCTGGTACAGCAAGTGAAGGCTGGAACGCACTGGATTGTGATCGGTCAGGTCGAAAGCGTCACTCAAAACCAGGGGACGCCATTGCTCTATTTTGACTCAGCCTATCGCAACCTGGCTGAAGACTAAAAAGCTGTATTTTTCGGAACCATAAAACACTAAAGGCGCATGACGATACTCAAAAAAATCACACTGCCGCATTTTCCGGTTCATGATGTTGAGGTTGAGCATAACCCCAGAGATTATTATGTTGCCTTGGCGGCGTTTGTGGGTGTTGCGTTGTGTTTTATCATTGACTCTGTGGCAGGGCCTGGTTTACAGCGAGCCTTAGGTGTTGCCGGATGGGTGACCTTGTTTGTTTTTCTGGCGGGCGAATCGGCTCATGTGAGGGCGCAAGTGCTTGTCGCTGTCGCTTTTGCGACGCTCGGCGAGCATTTTGCGTCGATATATATGGCAGGTTATACCTATCGAATGGAAAATGTTCCAGCCTTTGTTCCTCCAGGCCATGGCATTGTTTATTTGACCGCAGTCGTACTGGGGCGGTCAGGGTTTTTCCAGCGCCACGCCCGAAAAATATTGCAATTTGTTGTTGTTTTTGGAGGCGTTTGGGCAGCATTGGCGTTGTTCGGAATTTCCGGCAGAAAAGATGAAATTGGTGCAATTTTATTTACGATTTATCTTGTTTTTCTATTGAAAGGACGCTCTTCAATGGTTTATTTGGGGGCGTTTTTTATTACAACCTGGGTTGAGCTCGTAGGTACTGCCTTAGGGACCTGGAATTGGGCGGCTATAGACCCGGCGTCGACTTTGGCGCAAGGGAATCCGCCGAGTGGGGTTGCCGCGTGGTATTGTTTGGTCGATGCCGTGGCATTGGCAGGTTCCGCTTTCTTATTACAAAAAATTGAACGCTATAATCTGAAGCGCTTAGGCTGGCTGAAATCTGTTCGTTTGTCAGGAATCAAGAATACAACTAAGTAGATGGCAAAAAAAACAAAAAATAACGCGTCAAGTATTCGCGTATATCGACGATTACTCGGTTACGTAAAGCCCTATTTATGGGCTTTTTTTATAAGTGTCATTGGTTTTTTGCTGTATTCGGCAACACAGCCGCTTTTTGCCGCAGTCATTAAGCATATCATCGATACCTTGCAAAGTGATCATCGTGAGAAAATGCTTTATTTGCCCTTGTTATTTGTAGGTTTGTTTTTTATCCGGGGTGTTGGTACTTATCTAGGCAACTATTTTTTAGCCAAAGTCTCCAACAATGTTGTTCATGATTTACGCTGCGCCGTATTTGATCAATACACATTATTGCCGACTGAATATTTTGATAAAAATAATCATGGTTATTTGATTTCCAGAATTACCCATAATGTAGGCGAAGTGACTACAGCCGTAACCGATGCAGTGCGAACATTTGTTCGGGAAGGCTTGACTGTTTTAGGATTGCTGGTCTACTTATTTTATAGCGAATGGCGACTGACATTGATTTTTCTGACCATTACCCCGGTTATTGCAATCATGGTTGGATATGTCAGTAAACGTCTCCGGCGCCTGGGTAAAAATATACAGGATTCAGTGGGGGATATGACTCATGTTGCCTCTGAGCTTATCCATGGCAACAGGATAGTTCGCAGTTATGGTGGTCAGGAGTATGAGAAAAAACGTTTCCATCAAAGCAGTTGGCGTAATCGAAGTCAATCATTAAAGCTGTCTGCAACAATGGCGATTCATAATCCATTGATGCAATTTTTTATATCTTTGGCGTTGGCCGGTTTGATGTATCTGGCTTTGTTTATTATGGAAGATAGTAGTGCAGGTAGTTTTGTAGGGTATTTGACTGCCGCTTTTATGCTGCCTAAACCCATTCGACAGCTCAGTGATGCGAATAGTCTGATTCAGAAAGGGATTGTTGCGGCGGAAAGTATTTTTGAAGTGCTGGATGAGGAGATAGAAAAAGATACGGGGCATTATGAAGTTGACAGGGTTGATGGTGAAATCGAATATAAAAATATCTTTTTTTCCTATGATAAAGATAAAAATGTCTTAGATAACTTGAGTTTTAAAATAAAGCCAGGGCAAACCGTGGCTTTGGTTGGCCCATCAGGTGGCGGCAAAAGCTCCATAATCAATTTGTTGCCCCGTTTTTATGATTATGAAAAAGGACAAATATTACTGGATGGCGTTGAAATAACAGATTACACCTTAGCTTCATTAAGAAAACAAATTGCTTTAGTCAGTCAAAACGTCACCTTGTTCAATGATACAGTCGCCAATAATATTGCGTATGGAGAGCTGAATGGTGCCAGTCGTGAAGATATCATTCAAGCTGCTAAGGATGCCTACGCCTTGGAATTTATTGAAAAATTACCGGAAGGCTTTGATACCAATATCGGGGAGCAAGGGATAAGTTTGTCAGGCGGACAGAGGCAAAGGTTGGCATTGGCCAGAGCGATTTTAAAAAATGCATCGGTGTTGATTCTGGATGAGGCGACATCAGCCTTAGACGTTCAATCAGAAAAATATATCCAGGCAGCTTTAGATAAAATTATGAAAGGCAGGACGACGATTGTTATTGCGCATCGCCTTTCAACGATAGTTAAAGCAGATGTGATTTTTGTGATTAAGAATGGAAAAATTGCCGAAAAAGGAACGCATCAAGCATTATTGCAGGCCAAGGGGTTATATTGGACACTTCAAAAGGATTCAGGTTTTTTTAAAAAAACGTAAAAAACTTTTGACAGTTCTAAAAAAGGGGGTATAATTGCCTGCTC
>CAYUAE010000126.1:0-5954 GCA_964442675.1 uncultured Methylomarinum sp. | reverse complement strand
AGCTCATTTCACCACTTTTCATTTTCTCCATCATGGCGCCGCAGCTCATTTCACCGCTTTTCATTTTTTCCATCATGGCGCCGCAGCTCATTTCGCCATCCTTCATGCCAGCCATACCTTTCATATCATCCTTGCCTTTTCCTTGCATACCACTCATTCCATTCATATTTTTCCCTTGCATGCCGCAAGCGCCTTCCTTGCCTTTCATCATGGCACCACAGCTATTTTCCAGGCCTTTTTTCATTTTGCCATTTTCCATCATGGCACCGCATTTCCCTTCGCCACAAGCCGCTTCCTGAGTTTTTGGCTGGTATTTTTTAACCGTATAGTTTTTCTGCCCACCGGTTTTGCTTAAACTCCCGGCGCATTTCCCTTCACCACATTTGGACTCGCCACATTTGCCTTCACCACAAGCGCCTTCGACTTTTTTGGTCATGTTAGCGCCACATTTCATTTCAGTGGCATTATCGGACTGAGCGACCTGCATATAACCTTCAGACAATTCATTCATGGCGAATGGGTTATTTTCGGCAATAGCTGTTGCCGAAAAGCTGGAAACGACAGTTGCGCCAATAGCTGTGACTAATGGTTTTTTATGTAATTTTTTCATGGTTGTTCTCTTGTATTTTATTGAGTGGATTCTGTACCAGATTGTGCATTATCAGAATTTGATGTTTCAGCCGCCGTTTGTTCGGGTTTTATTTTTAATAGCCAACCGCCTTGACCAAGACAACCACCCTCTTTTGAGCGTGCAAATAAATTGATACGCGCAAAGGTGTTTTGAAGATTCCCCGGCAACCTTCCTTTCGCGACAAAAAAATTGGTTTTATCGATAATGGTCAATTCCACAGGAATTTTTCTGGCTTCGGCCTTGATCGTACCAGGCTCCGCCCAGTTTGAGACATGGAACGAAATCTCGCTACCCGGCTCGACTTCAGATAAGTGTTCAGGAACAAAAGTCCTGAATTTGGGTTTTTTACAGCCTTTCTCTTCCTCGGAACGGGCATTGTATGAAAAAGCCTGATGAGAAAAAGACAAGAGGCAAAGAAGTGTGATTAAGCTTTTTGTTATCGTCATTATTAGCCCTCTTTAATACATGCAGCATATCAGACTTTAATGACTTTTAGTGTCTATTTCAACTGGTTTATTTTATGAACAAATAATCCTTTATTTTTCTGGACAGAAACGAATGGACTTAATCATCGTCATCAGGAATTTGTGAGCGAAATTCGTGTGAAAGCAGGATCTGCCCGCCTCGGACAACGACTTCATCGCCTGGCTCGATGTTATCGGAAACAAGATAGCCTTTTTTGACGGCTGTGAAATGGTCAATATTTTGATGTCGGAAATGTTCCGGGTCAATCTTGATATACACGAAAGCCTGACCTAGATGCCATAACAAGGCAGAAGCCGGAATAAACAAACCGTGTTGCTGAGGGCCGGCTAAAGGCACAGACACATTGAAATGTTGTTTATTGTGTAAATGGCCATCATGCGTGATGAATAAAATCTGGGATGTTTGGCGGACGACATCGAATACGTCAATATTCGGCAGCGGCTGAACCTTTATGGTCTGTTGAACGCCGGTAATATTGACGTCCAATGTGTCGAGATCGCTCATCACAGCCTGTCGCGGTCTTGGAATGGCGATGATTTTGCTGTTTCCAGTCAGCAGATCATCAACCTGACCATGTTGTTGACAGAAGATATCGGCTAATTGCTGCCACTGTAAACGGGTTTTGTTCATCAGGGTGTGGTAACGCAAGGTTGCCGTGTTTAGCGTGGCCTGGTCGGCCAGCCATTGCCGTTTTTGCTGCTCTAACGCACGCAACGAGGTCGCCTTGTTACGATACATGGCTTGCACACGGGCCAGTGCCGACTGGCTGATGTTAAATTGCGCCTGCGCCTGCGCCATCATCTGTTTGTTTTCCAGACATTGGCGTCTGAACGATAGCAATGGCGTTAAATCCAGCACGAACCCATAATGCGACAGCCGTGCCGTAAGCTGAAGACGCTGCGCGGGCTGCGTTTCAATCGGTACATTGTGCTGCAAGGAAAGCGGTAAATTGACCAGAACACTGACAGCTTCATTTTCATCATCGTCATCGGCCACAGCAACAGGCAGCACCCCAAGCAGGACAAACAAAAAAAGGCAAAACAGATACGGAACAGACATAATCCACGACTTAATTTCTGAGAAGGGTCAGCGGCGGCTGGGTGACAACTTTTCTGACGGCGATAAATCCCAGCACAGCGATCAACAGACTGCCGCCCGCCACCGTGATGATAGCCTGGCCGAGGTGCCAATGAAACTCAAGATGCAATACCTTGTGATACAAGGCGAATAAAATCAGTTCAGACAAGATGACCGCCGACAGGGTTGAAAACAGACCCAACACCAAAAATTCAAAAAATTGTGCACGCCGCAGTAATGCTCGGCTGGCACCTAAGGTACGGATCAGCGCGCCTTCATACAGGCGTTGATCCAGGCTGGCGTAAATGGCTGCTAATAATACGGTAAACCCGGCCAGCATTGCAAAATACAGTAAAAAATTGATCGCTGCCGTCAATTGTCTGAGGATGTTTTTAAATTGTGCCAGCAGTTGATCGACCTCTAAAATCGTCGTTGCTGGAAATTGTTTCAGCATGGTCTTTAAAAAGGCTTTCCGATCTTCTGGCAGATAAAAGCTGGTGATATAGGTGTGTGCATAATTGTTGAGTGACCCCGGCGAAAAGATAAAATAAAAATTTGGTTTCATGGTATCCCACCGGACTTTTCGCAGGCTGGTAACCACCGCATCCTGTTGTTGGCTGCCGATACTGAAGGTCAGTTTATCGTGCAGTTTCAGTTTTAAATTTTCAGCCAGTCTGGATTCAACAGAAACCTGGTTCAAAGCAGCCGGTTCAGACCACCACTGGCCTGCCACGATACGGTTATCGGCCGGCAGTTGTTTATGCCAGGTCAGGCTTAAATCGCGATGTGTCGCACGCTCGCCCTGGGAGTCTTTGGAAACAATCTGATTGACCGGAATATCGTTGATTTTTATCAACCGACCGCGAACAACGGGATAAAAGTCACTGACCTCAATAGCGTACTGTTTAAACAAATCGACTAAGGGCGTTTTTTGCTGAGGGAAAATATTCAAGGCAAAATGATTAGGCGCGTGTTCCGGCAGTTGTTTGCGCCAGTCGGTCAGCAAATCGTTGCGCACATTCAGGCTGATCAGAATGGCGACCAAGGTCAAGCTGAAGGCCAGAATTTGTGGCACACTGTTTTGTCCGGGATGATTCAGGTGGCGCAGGCCGATTTTTAATGGCAAAGGCAAAGCCGGCAGCAAACGGCGACTGGCGACCAGGATTCCGTGCATGAACAGACTCAACGCGACGAGAAACACCAGACTGCCGCCAAGCAAAATAGCGCTCATTTTGACATCATCGGTATAGCGAACAATCAGGGCAGCCAAAACACTCAAGGCCAGACCATAAACCAGCCAGGCGCTGGCCGGCAATGGTGTCAAATCCTGCCGCAAAACGCGCAAAGGCGAGACCTGTTTCAGCCGCAACAGCGGCGGCAAGGAAAAGCCGAACAATATCGCAAGACCTGTCAACACGCCAAACAGCATCGACAACATGCCAGGACTGGCGACGCTAGCGGGTAACAAATCTCTGAGCAGATGAAACAAGCCCTCTTGTCCCAGCCAGCCTGACAGGCCGCCAAGCACGCTGACGACCAGCCCCAGCAGGAAAAATTGAATCAAAAAAAGTCCCAATACGTCAGCTTGCTTGAGCCCCAGGCAGCGCAGCATGGCGGTGGTATTGAAATGACGTTCGCTATAACGACGACTGGCCATGGCAATCGCCACACCGGCAATCAATACCACGACAATACTGGATAAGCCCAGATAACGTTGAGCGCGTTCCAATGCAGCGCCAAGCTGTGGCCGATCCTGGTAAATATCCATAATGCGCTGCGAGGCATTAAGATGCGGCTTGACCTGGCGGCTGAATGCGCTGATAGCCTCGGCTGGACCTGCAAACTGGAAGAAATAATGGACATGACTGCCGGGCTGAATGACCTGGGTGGCGTCCAAATCCTGCCAGTTCATCATGACCCGGGGCGACAGGCTGTAAAGGTCGCCGCGTTTATCCGGTTCATAACTGAGTCTATGGCTGATTTTAAGCTTTTTATCGCCCACTTGAAGCCAGTCGCCAGGCTGAACGTTCAAGGCTGATAATATACGTTGTTCAACCCAGACGTGGCCTGGCCTTGGCCCTTGCCGGTGAACACTTTCACGGTATTGCGAATCGACTGTTTTCAACACACCGCGTAAAGGATAATGCGCACTAACCGCTTTGATACCCGCCAGCAGAATCTCATCATTCTCCATCAAAACAGTGGAAAACTCGGCCGTACGCGCTGATTTCAAACCCAGTTTGTTTGCCTGTTGCAACCATAGATCAGGAACAGGTTCAGGGCTGGTAATCACTAAATCGGCTGCCAGAAAGGTCGCAGCCTGTTGGCTCATGGTGCGTTGCAGCCGGTCGGAAAACAGACTGATGGTCGTTGTACTGCTGATGGCGATGAATAAGGCCAGCATCAGCAAGGTCAATTCTCCAGCGCGAATATCACGCCATAAAAACCGCCAGGCCAAGGTCAAAAATGTCATAACAAGCGCCCTGCCGAAATTTCGATACGACGCTGGCAATGATCGGCTAAGGCGGCATCGTGAGTGACCAGTACCAGCGTGGTATCTTGCTCCTGATTGAGTTCGAATAACAAATCGATGATGTGTTGCCCCGTTTGGCTGTCTAAATTACCCGTCGGTTCATCGGCAAACAAGATAGCTGGGCGGGTGACAAAGGCCCGCGCCAACGCCACCCGTTGCTGCTCGCCGCCGGATAATTGCCGCGGTGTGTGACTGCTGCGTTCCGTTAAGCCCACACGCTCGAGCATAGCGCTGGCCTTTTCTTGTGCATGCGGGTCTTCAATCAGTTCCAGCGGCAGCATCACATTCTCCAACGCGGTCAGGCCGGGCAATAATTGAAACGACTGAAACACAAAACCAATCAGTTCGCGCCGGACTTCAGCACGTTCGTCTTCATCCATCGCCGTAATCGCTTGTCCTGCAATACGAATAATACCGGAGCTGGCGTTATCCAGTCCGGCCAGCAAACTCAACAGGGTTGACTTGCCGGAACCGGATGCCCCTAAAATGGCCAGGCTATCACCTTTTACAATTGTCAGGCTGACGGCGGATAAAATCGTCAACGGGCCGTTACGGGTGTCGACGATTTTGCTAACATTGTCGGTTTCAATAATCGGTATAGAGGTTTGTGACATGCGAAAGTTGGGGGTTTTGATTGGGTTGATGCTATTGTCGGTGACTGTTCAGGCAAAATCAATCGTTGTTCTTGGCGACAGCATCAGTGCCGGTTACGGGATGGATGTCAGCCAGGGTTGGGTGAGCCTGTTACAACTGCGTTTGCAAAAAACAGATCCCACGATAAAGCTGTATAACGAGAGTATCAGCGGTGAAACAACAGCCGGCGGATTGGCTAGAATAAAATCTATTCTAAAGCAGCGCCAGCCCGATATTGTCATCATCGAACTGGGGGCAAACGATGGCTTGCGCGGTCTTTCGCCCATTATGATGAAGCAGAACCTGGGGCAGATGATTGAACTTTCCCAAAACGCCGGCGCTAAGGTGTTATTGCTGAGCATGCGTATTCCACCGAATTATGGCAAACGTTATACCAGGATGTTTTATAAAACCTATGTCCAGTTAGGCGAGCAATACGGTATTCCTGTCGTGCCTTTTCTATTGGAAGACATCGCTCTGGCCAAAGAGCTGATGCAACAGGATGGCTTGCACCCTAACCAGAAAGCACAAGCGGTGATTGCTGAAAAAGTCTGGCAGTATTTGAGCCGGCTACTAAACGCGGCTATGTTGTAA
>CAYUAE010000125.1:0-5966 GCA_964442675.1 uncultured Methylomarinum sp. | reverse complement strand
CGGCCCGACAAAATGGATTTCTGCGCCACTCGAGAAGCACAGGGCAAACGCAACTCAAAATCTTTGTCAAGGTGGAAAAATTACCCTGACAGGCCTTATCAGGGCACACTGTTTCACATATTTTTTACCCGCTCTTTTAGTCCATTCCGAGGCAATCATATCTTCATTGATAGCGCCAGCCACTTATATACAAGCTATTGATATTAAAAACAAACTCTATCGAAACATTATTTTGAACAGACCCTGATCCGAGAATGCCTTGACCCGGTCAGCCTTAACGGCTTATAAAAGAGGCTAGGTAATCATTGAATTACCCCTTTGCTCAGGCCAATCGTTTCATGAATACAATCATCGCCAATAAGGCTGTACTCATTTATCCAGAGTTTGATGATCAAAATACGTTCTGGAGCTATGGGTATAGTTTAAGTCGCTATATGCCAAGCAGTGAATTTGGATTGCCAAAAAGACTGTTGCCCCCCCTCGGCCTAATGGGGCTGTACCGCTTTTTAAAACCGTATTACCACAGCATACAGCTGATTGATAAAAATATTGATCCACGCCCTTTAGATCAGTTGATTGAGGACGCCGATCATATTTTTATCGGTGGCATGTCGGCGCAACAAAACAATCTGTTCGAACTGGCAAAAATCAGCAAACGGATGGGTAAGATAGTGATTCTTGGCGGAACGGCCGTAACGCCCGACTCCAAATTGAAGCTATTTGCCGATCACTTGGTGGAAAACGAAGCTGAAAGCATCATGGACACACTGATGCTCAATTTAAGGCGAGGGAAAAATCATCAATATTATCGCGGAACACCCGGGCCAGCCGAGGACTTTTTTCAGCCGGATTATTCTTCGATAACGCTTGATAATTATATCCATATGGCCGTACAAATCAGCCGGGGGTGTCCTGAAAAATGTGAGTTTTGTGATATTCCCAGTCGTTTCGGTAAAGCGTTCCGTGTTACGCCCTGGGAAAAAACAGCGCATTCGTTTCGTCAGTTAAAACAGTTAGGCTGGAATGGGCAAGTCTTTATTGTGGATGATAATTTTATCGGTCACCCCAAAAAAACGCTGTCAGTCTTGAAAAACCTGCATAAAATCGGTGAAGAAATTGGCTATCATCATCCTAAATATACCGAATTAACCCTGCGCTTGGCCGATGACACAGAAATCATGGCTAAATTGCGACACTGGTTTCGAAAAGCGCATTTTATCAATGGCTTTTACGGGGTGGAGTCACCGAATACAGCCTCGTTACTGGAAACACAGAAAAAACAAAATCTTCGCGGCAACACATCATTGCTCGATAAATTACGTTTTATCAGCGAACAAACCGGCTCAGGCGTCATGATGGGAATGATTTATGGATTTGATCACGACGATCAGGAGACAGTGCAGGAATTTATAGATTTCATCAATGCCAGCCATGCCCCTATCGTCATGGCTGGACTGCTCAATGCATTACCTCATACGCCATTAATGGCGCGTTTAAAAAAACAACAGCGCTACATTCAACCCAGCAGTGGCAACAATTCCGATGCGGTGATTAATTTTATTCCCAATCATTTGTCTGTACAGCAAGCTGAACTCAATTATTTACAGATTGTGGAAGCAATCTATCGACCTGCGGCCTATTTCAAGCGAGTCTTTCGCCATCTGCAATTGATTGATCCAGTGCTGCAAAGCCAATATCGTAATCGCCAAGGCCAGATGAAATATCTTTATCGTATCTTAAGCGGTAAAAATGCCCGGTTTTTCTGGCGCTACTTACCGCAGGCCCTGATGATCGCTCATCATAAATCAAATAAAGACCGCCACCTGTTCACCACCATTCTGGCAGAATATTTCTCTTTATGTGCGCAATTTACACATTTCAGCAGCCAGGTAAAAGCGCAGCGCCTTGCCATCCGCAGCAGACACTATCAGGCGCAACAAAAACAGTCCTGGCAACAAATGCAGCGGCGGTCGTCAAGATGACACGTTATTACATCGGTTTATCTGTCACCTATCATGATCCGGCCTTAGCGATCGTCGATAGTGATGGCCATGTGGTCTTTGCCGAGGCAAGTGAACGATATTTACAACACAAGCGTGCACTGAATTGTCAGCCTGACCCTTTAATTCATATTCAAGATATCCTGGCCCAATATTGCCCGGATGGCGATGACTTTATCATAGCCATCAATTGGCAAAGAAAGCGGCCGTTATATGAAAATATAATCGCGCTATTAGGTGGCTTGCAGGCCCCGGGATTATTAAAAACCGGCCTTAAAAAACTGCGATCGCCGCTGCCTAATTATCAATTGCATCATATGATCGCCTGTCAGCGCCATCATATATACACAGCCGCGCTTAATTTAACCCGTATTCTTGCCGAACATTATCCCGCTTGCCGAATCCGTTTTCATGATTTCTCTCATCATCTTACCCATGCCGCGGCAGCGTGTTATAGCAGTCCCTTTTCTTCGGCGGCCTGTGCCATCATCGATTCTTTTGGTGAAAAAGGCGCAATGGCGTTTTATCACTATAACAATCAGACACTTTCACCCATATTTGAATCCAAAGGCCCTGGCAGCCTGGGTTTCTATTATATGAAAATCACTGAATTATGTGGCTTTGACTGGCTCAAGGGCGAGGAATGGAAGGTAATGGGCTTAGCGCCTTATGGGCATCTGGATCACGCTTTATATGAGTTATTAAAATCGACCATTACATTGCAGGGATTTAAATGTACACACAGCAATCGCCATTTATTCCGCAATTTGGAAAAACTTACCGCGTTTCGCCGCACACCCGATCAATCTCCTGAACAGGCTGCGAACCTGGCCTATACCGGCCAATACTTTTTTGCTGAATTGATGGCGCAACTACTACAGCATCTGCAACAAAAAACAGGCGAGAAAAAACTGGTATTAGCCGGCGGGTGCGCCCTCAACTCAGCCTTTAATGGCCAAATAAAAAACCGTACAGCCTTCGAAAATATCTTTATCCCATCGGCGCCGGCCGATGATGGCACCGCCTTAGGCGCGGCCTGGCTTGCTTTGGTGCAAGATTCACCCGGCCACAACCCCATGCGCGTTAATGCCGACCCACTGACGCCCTACCTTGGCTCTTCAATTTCAAATGCCAGCATTGAAAGATTTTGCCAATATCAACGCGGCCTGACTGTTCAATATTTGCCGGATAGCATTTGTGAAGAAACCGCCCAGCGCTTGAGTCAGGGACAACTTATCGGTTGGATACAGGGCCGTGCAGAATTCGGTCCCAGAGCATTGGGCAACCGTTCAATCCTGGCCGACCCCAGATCGGCACAGATGAAGGATAAAATCAACCGGCACATCAAATTTCGCGAATCCTTCCGCCCATTTGCCCCATCTGTACTGCATGAACATGCTGAAGATTTTTTCATGGACTATCAGGAGTCACCCTATATGGATAAAACCTTGCGCATTAAACCGTCACGCCAACAAAGCATTGCCGCAGTCTGCCATGTTGACGGCAGCGCCCGACTGCAAACCGTAAAAGCCGCCTGGAATCCAAAGTTTTACCACCTGATAAAGTGTTTTTATCAACATACTGAAATTCCAATGGTATTGAACACCAGCTTTAATATCATGGGCAAACCTTTGATTCATTCGCTTGAAGATGCCATTGCCGTATTTATGACCTGTGGACTTGACGCCATTGTTATCAACGATTATTTAATCGCCAAGCCTCGTGATGAAAACGACTGAACACCCGCTTGATCCACAACGCCTCAGCCTGGAAGATAATATTTTTAATCGCCTATCCAGCGAAACGGCCTTGGATAGCCCAAATTTATTCTATCTGCTGCAACACACGGAAGTCGATCTAAGCACGCTGACAGCAGCCTGGCATTTTCTACGCAAAGCGCTCAAGTCGGTCGAAGTAAAGTCCTCACAAACAATTTACACCGCCGAAGAAATCCATACCTTATCTATAAAGCCCATTCCTGCGTTACCGTCCAAATTTCATAACACTTTGTTTCAACAGGAAAGCTTGCACCAGTCGGCGCCCATCCTCCTGACCCAATTGACCTGGTTGCACAACATCTGCCCGGCCAGTTGCAGTCAAACCCAATTCAGCCTGCAAATGCAGACCGTTTATAAACAGCTTTGTTTCAATGCCTCCGGCCATGCTGATTTATTGCCATCCTGTCGCGCCTTATTGGAAACGACAGGCCGCCAATCCGCCCGTATTCTGCATCAGCCATTCGGTCGGCAGCATGATGTTTTACCGGTCATGATTGACCTTGCCACGATACAGCTTGCCTTAGGCTTTTTCCCACGACTGTTATTTCCCGAAATATTGGGCTTTACGCTGGCTTATTGCCAAACGCCCGACTTGATCAATATTTGTCATCCCGACTTCAAAACCGATATCCCTTTTTTCAACCTGCATCAAAAGCGTAAACAAAAAGCCAGCGCCAGAATACAACAAACTATCCAATCCTATTTGACGCTGTTTATTGAAGACAGGCTGCTGTTATGGTCTCGTATTCAACAAGGCTTTTATCTTTACCCGCAGCTATTAAACGATTGTCGAAATCAATTAAACCATTTTTTTTCTCAGCCCTTATCTGTCGCACAACAACTCGGCCAAATGCTGCAAAGAAAATTACCCGCCGCATTCGGGCATCACGCCGGCATTGATTTACAGGGTATTCCATTAGAACAATGGCTGCATGGGCTGCCAGAAAATACAGACGATTTTTTAAAGGCTCTCCGCCAGTCCCCTTATGTCGATCAAAATCACCCGGAAAACAGTCGGTTATTACAACTCTTTACATTTAAAGGGCCCATGTATGGGGTTTTTACGGCATCCGAACAAGAATTATGGCGGAAATGGCTTAAAAACCAGTCTGCCGACCGCCCCATACCCCCCCACACATCACCTACACCCATCATGTCATCTCGACAGCTTAAAAAACAGCCGCCATCATTATCTAACAGAGCTTTGTATCATAAGCTGGTAAATTTTGACCTTACCCCGGATAGACAACCGTTTGTCGAAAGATGGCTATCCCGACGACTTCGTTATTGCACGCTATTTAGCGTCAGTCCGTTCAAACATTTTGATCATGCCCGTTTTGATGAGTATATTGAATCCTGTTATCGCCGCGAAGTTGACGCCTACCAGCCTCTGCATGGAACGCCTAAAATCTCCAAACCAGCTTATATCTGGGGTATTGAGCAAATTGCCCCTATGATTTTGATTGATGGTTGCTGGCTGCAAAACAGTTTACGTCTGCAGACCGCTTACCCTGAGATCAGCGAAATCCTGTTTCGTATTTATGATGATGAACTCGGCAATGGTCAGCTGGAACAAAATCACCCGGCTATTTTTCAGCGTTTATTAGAGAGCCTGTCCATCGAATTACCACCGGTGCATAGTCAGGCTTTCAGTAATCATCGGGGGTTTATTGACAGCGCCTTTGACTTACCCGTTTTCATGCTGGCGCTTGCCAGTTTTTCCGGCCGTTTTTTACCCGAATTACTGGGACTTAACATGGCAATTGAACTCAGTGGCCTGGGTAAAGGCTACCTCAAGCTGGTGGATGAATGGCGCTATTGGGACATTGACCCTCGCATTGCCATGGTGCATATTACCATCGACAATGCCGCATCAGGCCATACATTTCAAGCACAGCAAGCCATTCATTTATACTTGGATGAAATATTACGAAAGTCCTCTCAAGCGGCAGAGGTTGATCGTCATTGGCGACGCATTTGGACCGGATATGCGTGTTTACGCCTGATTGGCTGGCGCTTTAAATTACAACTCCCTGTTTTTTATGGGATTAAAAAGATTATCACTTCGCAAAATGCCCGGCATGTCAAATGACTTAAAATATCTCTTCAGTTTTATTTTTCCACTCAGTGTCACTGTTTTTTTGATAACAGGCCCACACACGGCACTGGGCGCCATGCTGTGGACATT
>CAYUAE010000124.1:0-5967 GCA_964442675.1 uncultured Methylomarinum sp. | reverse complement strand
GGGGGAGGGTTTTTGCCTGGGCGTACTTTTATATCAGCCCGCCAGTCTGTTAATGACAGAAAAGTCCGACTTTGATTGGCAAACTCCTGAACAATCCCTCCAGAAACGTTATTTCTGGCAGGGCCAAACCGAGCTTCACGGCCAGAATTCAAGTATCCCTGTTTGGCAATCCACAGCCGTGTTACGCGATAAATCAGGCCATATCAGTCAAATGATTTCGGTTATTCGTGATATTCGCAGCCAGCAGGCTCTGTTGGCCAATATCAAACTGCAGGCAAATTATGATCCATTAACTCAGATTCCTAATCGCATATTACTTGCTGACCGACTGAAAAGTGCGCTGAAACTGGCACATCGCAATCAATCCTGCCTGGCCCTTATGCTGCTGGACTTGAATAAATTCAAATGGATCAATGACCATTTAGGCCATGCGGCCGGAGATTTCATCTTAAAAGAAACAACGCGCAAATTAAAACTGGCAACTCGCGAATCCGATACAATCGCACGCCTGGGCGGCGATGAATTTGTCATACTGGCACCCGAACTGGAAAAAGCCAGCGATGCCGAACGTATTGCACAAAAGATTTTTGCTGAATTTTCCAAGCCAGTACTATTTGAAAATCAGCAAATCTTCATTTCCGGCAGCATCGGCATCGCTGTTTATCCTGATAATGGCGATAGCCTGGACGAATTATTGAAAAATGCCGATAAAGCCATGTATCAGGCTAAAAAACAAACCCATTCACCCAATAATTTTTATTTTTTCACTCCCGCGTTGCAACAAGAAACCCTGCATCGACAGACCATTATCAACCGTATCCATAAAGCCTTACGCAACAATGAATTCAGACTGGAATATCAACCCGTGGTCGATATTCATAGCCACAAAGTCGTGTTTGCCGAAGCATTATTACGTTGGCAGGATCCACAGCACGGTAACATTCCACTGGAACAATTTTTATCGATTGCAGAAGAAAGCGGCATTATCAAAGAAATCGGCACCTGGGTCATCACCACGATTACAGAACACGTTCAGCGCTGGTCGCAGATTAGCCTGCCTCGGCTCTCCATTTCACTGAACCAGTCGGTTCATCAATACAATACCAGCAACTGTCATCAGGAATGGATCAAGATTCTGCATGATAAACAAGTACCTGCAGACCGAATCATTTTCGAAGTCAACGAATCCTTGTTTCTGGAAGAAAACAAACGCTACCATGCCAATATTCTCGCCTTACAAGAAGAAGGCATCAAAATCGCGCTGGATAAATTTGGTACGGGTTATTCTTCATTAACCTGCCTGAAAAGAAGACCGGCCGATTATATTAAAATCGACCGTTCCTTTATTCATAAAATTACAAAAGACAACGCCGATGCCGCCATGATTAACGGCATTTCAATCATGGCAAACAGCCTTAAAATCCGTGTTATCGCCACCGGCGTGGAAAAGGAACAACAACTCAAACTGTTGTCTGCAAACTGTGATTATGCACAAGGCTATTACTTCAGCAAACCATTATCTCTGGAACAATTTGAACGCTATATTTTCGCATCAAATCCCTAAGAGGCTGTCGGATTCAGGAAAATTCTACTCGTCTCGTTACGCCCCCTAAACCCGACAGCCTCCTGGCCTTTAACGGTTACATTTATCTCGCGCCCCTTCACCAAGGCATTGGTGTACCATCATATTTGATAAATTGCCCGGTTTTAGACAGATCGAATTGATTGATCTCAGTCATCATGCCCTTCACACTGGTCGCTGTATCAATCAATGCATTGGGCCCGCCCATATCGGTCTGCACCCAGCCTGGGTGAAAAATAAGCACACCAATTCCGGCGGGTTTTAAATCGATGGCAATACTCTTCATCGCCGCATTCAACGCCGCCTTACTGGAACGGTAGCAAATGCTGCCGCCACTGCTATTATCCGCGATACTCCCCATCAGACTACTGATCGCGGCAATGACAGGTTTTTCGCTGCGTTTTAAGTGTGGCAAAAAGGCTTCTGCTGTTTTAACCGCACCCAATACATTCGTTTCCAGTGTTCTCAACCAGGCCTCATAATCCAGCTTGCCAAAAGGATGCTCCGGTTTATCGCCATAAATCCCCGCATTGGCGATTAAAATATCGACCGTGACATCACTCAAGTCTTCGGCGAGATCATCGATGCCTTGTCGATCCAATACATCCAGTTGATAACACTGGATAGTCGGATATTTTTCAGCCAACTGTTGCAAATCGGTCGCCGCTTCAGGATGACGGCAGCACGCCAGAACCTGGTCACCCTGTTGCGCATAGAACTGACTGAAAGCCAGGCCAATACCGCGATTGGCCCCGGTAATTAAAATCGTTTTCATGTTTTTCTCCTTAAACAACTATTTCACTTTTCAATAATTTAATCTCATCGCGAATACGCGCGGCCTCCTCAAACTCCAGATTTTTTGCCGCCTGATACATTTTATCTTCCAATTGTTTTAACTTCTTCGCGGCTTGTTTCGGCGACAAGGCATGATAATCGGCCAGAGTTTCTGCGACTTTGCTGTCAACTTTAGCGACTTTCGTACCCGCCCCCGGAATCGCCACTTCCAGAATATCGGTGACTGACTTGAACACGGTTTTAGGCTCGATACCATGCTGCCTGTTAAATTGAATTTGTTTTTCCCGTCGTCGCTGAGTCTCCTCGATCGCCTGACGCATGGAAGCGGTAATCCGATCGCCATACAGAATAGCCTTGCCATGGACATTCCGGGCGGCCCGACCAATCGTCTGCACCAAAGACACCACCGAACGCAGAAAACCTTCCTTATCGGCATCTAAAATTGCCACCAGCGAAACTTCCGGAATATCCAATCCTTCCCGTAACAAGTTAATCCCGACCAACACATCAAATTGTCCCAGACGCAGGTCACGAATAATTTCCACCCGCTCCACCGTATCAATATCGGAATGCAGATAGCGCACCTTGACATCGTGCTCCATCAAATAATCAGTCAGATCCTCCGACATTCTTTTAGTCAACGTCGTCACTAACACCCGTTCTTTACGCTCAACCCGGATACGGATCTCGGACAGCAGATCATCCACCTGAGTAGATGCCGGGCGTACTTCAATCTCAGGGTCCAATAACCCGGTCGGCCGCACGACCTGCTCGACAAAAACACCCGAATGCTCTTTTTCATAAGGGCCGGGCGTCGCCGAAACATAAATACGCTGCCCCGCCTTCTGTTCAAACTCATCAAATTTCAGCGGCCGGTTATCCAACGCCGATGGCAACCGAAATCCGTATTCCACTAATGTTTCCTTACGCGAGCGATCCCCTTTATACATCGCACCGATTTGCGGAATCGTGACATGGCTTTCATCAATAAATACCAACGCATCATCCGGTAAATAATCAAACATGGTCGGCGGTGACTCGCCCGGCCCCCGCCCGGATAAATAACGCGAATAATTTTCGATCCCGGAGCAATACCCCACCTCCAGAATCATTTCGATATCGAACAAAGTGCGTTGCTCCAGGCGCTGCGCTTCAACCAGCTTGTTCAAGTCGCGTAATTGTTCCAGGCGTTGCTTGAGCTCATCTTTGATCGCATCAACGGCACTGAGCAACTTTTCTCGTGGTGTGACATAGTGAGTTTTTGGATACAGTGTAAAACGCGCCAGTTTGTACAATACTTCGCCAGTCAACGGATCAAACATCGACAAGCGCTCAATTTCATCATCAAACAATTCAATCCTGAGTGCCTGCTCTTCAGATTCAGCCGGAAATACATCGATCACATCGCCGCGCACCCGGTAGGTCGCACGCCGCAGATCGGTATCGTTGCGGGTATATTGCATTTCTGCCAATCGACGCAAAATATCGCGCTGGCTGATCATATCGCCCCGCACCAGATGCAAAACCATTTTGAAATAAGAGGCCGGCTCACCTAAACCATAAATCGACGACACCGTAGCCACCACAATGGTATCGCGCCGCTCAATCAACGCTTTAGTCGCCGATAGCCGCATTTGCTCGATATGTTCATTTAGTGCGGCATCCTTGTCGATAAAGGTATCCGATGCCGGCACATAGGCTTCCGGCTGATAATAGTCATAATAGGAAACGAAATATTCAACACTGTTTTTTGGGAAAAACTCCTTCATTTCCCCATACAACTGTGCCGCCAGCGTTTTATTCGGCGCCAGAATCATCGCCGGCCGTTGCGTCTTTTGAATCACATTGGCCATGGTGAAGGTTTTCCCGGAACCTGTCACGCCAAGCAAGGTTTGATGCAATTCACCATCTTCCAGCCCCTCGACCAGGCGTGCGATAGCTTCCGGCTGATCACCTGCAGGCTGATAACGACTCTGAATTTCAAATGCTTTTTTCACGAACAAAAACAACCTTTTAAATTAGGGCATTATATAACATCGCGTTATAATATTGAGTTATTTAACATGTTTTGGATTGAGGAATCATGACCATTCAACTTTCAAACAGAGTCAAAGCAGTTAAACCTTCCCCAACGTTGGCAATTACCGCGCGGGCTGCAGAAATGCGTGCGGCAGGAAAGGATATTATTGGACTCGGCGCAGGTGAACCCGACTTCGACACGCCGGATCATATCAAGGCTGCCGCTATTGACGCATTAAACAAAGGCTTTACCAAATATACTGCTGTCGATGGTATTCCAAGTCTTAAACAAGCCATTATCGACAAATTCAAACGCGACAATGGATTTGATTACCAGCTCAACCAGATTCTGGTCTCCTGTGGCGGTAAACAAAGTTTTTACAATCTGGCTCAGGCCCTGTTGAACCCAGGTGATGAAGTCATCATTCCCGCGCCTTACTGGGTCTCCTATCCTGACATGGTATTACTGGCAGAAGCCACACCGGTCATTGTTGAAACCACCCAGGCACAACACTTTAAAATCAGTCCGGAACAACTGCGTAATGCGATTACCGACAAAACCCGGCTGATGGTCATCAACAGCCCATCGAACCCCACCGGCGTCGCCTACAGCCTGGACGAGTTGAAAGCGCTGGCCGAGGTACTGCTGGACTACCCTAATATCGTCATTGCGACCGACGATATGTATGAACACATCCTGTGGCAAAAAGGCAGCTTCGTGAATATTCTCAATGCCTGTCCCGAACTTTATCCACGCACCATGGTATTAAATGGCGTCTCCAAAGCCTACTCCATGACCGGCTGGCGTATCGGTTATGCTGGAGGCCCCGCTGAAATTATCGCCGCCATGCGTAAAATCCAGTCACAAAGCACGTCTAACCCCACATCAATTTCCCAGGTTGCTGCAGAAGCTGCCATAACAGGCGATCAAAGCTGTATTGACGATATGATGCTGGAATTTAAAAAACGCCATGATTTTGTCGTCGAAGAGCTGAATAAAATCGATGGCATCGACTGCATGGCCACCGATGGCACATTTTATGTGTTTCCGAATATCGAAAAAGCCCTGGATAAACTCAGCGGCATCGATTCAGACCTGGACTTTGCCGAATATTTGATCGAAAAAGCCGGCGTCGCCCTGGTACCCGGCACGGCCTTCGGTTGTCCCGGTCATATCCGTATCTCCATCGCAACCAGTATGGAAAACTTAAGCAACGCGCTAGATCGCATCAAGCAAGCGCTTTAAGCCCCCCCCTAAACCAGCCTCACACACTAAAGACATAATCTCTTTTAAGTGTGAGGCCACCCTCCTCTCTCCCCCACCATCAACATACCCAATCCACACCTGCCGTCAAAACCCACCATCAACGATGATTGTAATATTAAGCCTCTGAACTATGATTTTAGTTGTCTTCATCATTTCAACATCGTTACCCGTATGGAACAACTCACCGATTTAAAAGCCATCCTGCATTCCAAACGCGCCAATATCTACTATCTGGAAAAATGCCGGGTGATGCAAAAAGATGGTCGCGTATTGTATTTGACCGAAGCCAGCGAGCAGAAGCAAT
>CAYUAE010000123.1:0-6054 GCA_964442675.1 uncultured Methylomarinum sp. | reverse complement strand
GGTTATTTGTTTCAATTTTTCAGAGGCTTCATCGGCAAGTTTTGCGCTATCGGCAGACTGATTTGTCGCCGACATAATGGTGTCGATGGATCGGGTAATTTCAGTCGTTGTGGCAGATTGCTCTTCAGTGGCGCTGGCGATTTGAGCGTTCATTTGGCTGATGATGGCGACGGTCGAGCTGATTGAGGCCAGTGTTTCACCGGTTTTGTTCGATTGCTCGACACTTTGCGCTACTTTCTCTTTGCTGTTATTCATGACCTTGACCGCCTGTTTGGTGCCTGACTGCAAGCGTTCAATCATATCCTGAATTTCCTGAGTTGATTCCTGGGTGCGACTGGCCAGGGTGCGGACCTCATCGGCGACCACAGCAAATCCCCGCCCTTGTTCACCGGCTCTTGCCGCCTCGATGGCCGCATTCAAGGCCAGCAAGTTGGTCTGTTCGGCAATACCGCGGATGACATCGAGTACATTGCCGATGGTATCGCTTTGCGCTTCCAGTTGATGGAGTGTTTCAGTTGCATTGTCGACTTCATTCGCCAGTTCGCGAATGCCCTGTATCGTTTGCTCAACAATTTCCATGCCTTCATGCATGGCGTGGTCAACAGCCTGGGTTTCCTGTTCGGTATTGGCCGCATTGCTGGCGACTTCGTTGACAGATTCGGCCATTTCCTGCATAGCCGTGGCAAGCTGTTGGGTTTCCGTTTTTTGTTGACTGATAGCAGCTGCCGTTTTATTGGAAATGACTTCGGTATTTTTTGCTGATGCAGTGAGCAGATCAATCTCATTACGAATATTGAGCACCATGTTATGGAGCTTGTCGACAAAAGCATCAAAGGCACGGGCTAAATGGCCTAATTCGTCATCGCTGGGGTCATTGATTCTGCGCGATAATTCGCCTTCGCCTGCTGCAATCGTGTAGATGCTTTGATAGGTTTTCTGAATACGTTTAAACACAGCGATTTTAAGATATATTGCGGTGGCGATAAGGACGGCCAGAATAAGCACCACCATGATAATGGTCGAATATAAAATACGACTGCTATTTTCATTGGCAATGTCTGTATATAGCGACACCAGGTCATTGCTGAGTTTTCGAAGTTGATTGGATTGTTGTGGGATATCGATCAGGGCTTGACGGTATTTATCTGTACCCGCTTGCGTCGCAATAAATTGTTCGATGGACTGTTGAAAGCGGGTAAATAGTTGTGCAACTTCGGTAATTTTGTTCTGGATAGCTGGGTTATCGATGCGTTTAAGTTGCCCATATTTTTTTAGTTTCAAATCCAGCGGATATTGTCCGCCGGCTTGTACGGCGCGCAAGGTTTCTGTAAAAATAGTTTTTGCTTGTTCATATTCATGTAAACTCGATTTGCTTAGCGTTTTGTCGCTTTCATTTTTGGCGACAGCATAGGCTAATACTGATTTTGCCATCGCCTGCGTTAACATACGCTGCCGGCCCAGGGCATTGATGATTTCAGCATCCTGTTTGGACTTTTCCAGAGCCATAAAAATCAGGGTGGCAGCAATTAACATCACGATGCCAGCAAAGGCTAAAGATAGATAAGTCTTGAATTCAATTTTTCCGGTAGGCATGATTTTTCCTGTAGCTTAAATGGAAACAAGAACAAGCGCGACTTAAGTATAGTGCATATCTGATATTACGCACTCAGATGCTTTTAGTTTCGTGATACAAGGCAAGCAGATATGAATCAGGCTTTTTTTGCGTAACATTAGATATTTACGCTCACAATGACTCTTTATGAATACTGCTTTCCAGCAGCATTAATGCGACGCCTACGCAAATGGCAGAATCGGCGATATTAAAAGCCGGCCAGTGCCAGTTCTGGTAATAGAGGTCTAAAAAGTCGATGACATAACCGTAAAGCAGGCGGTCGATGAGGTTGCCGATTGCACCGCCTAGAATGAGCGACAAGGCTGCCGCCATCAAGGTTTCATTCTTCTTTAAGCGCATCAACCACAGCGTCAGAATGACACTGATGGCTAAAGCGATCAAGGCAAAAAACCAGCGCTGCCAGCCACCCGCTTCGCTTAATAAGCTGAAGGCCGCGCCAGTGTTGTGGACATAGGTCAGATTAAAACCGGGCAGCAGCGGGATAGACTGATACAGCTGCATACTCTGAACGACCAGCCATTTGCTGGCCTGATCGAGAATCAGCACCAGCAAGGACAGGCTTAGCCACTTCAGCATGGGGTTCGGGCGGTCAGGCATAGCGGCGTGTTTCCCCTTCGCCTTCGATATTTTCGACACAGCGCCCGCATAATTCAGGGTGCTGCGGATGCTGGCCGACATCTTCACGCTGATGCCAGCAGCGGACACATTTTGCATGTCCAGAAGCAACAACTTTCAGCTTGAGGCCGTCGATGTCGGTTGCCGTTGCGTCGGTATCGGCATCGGCCAAGGCTTGTACGCTGGCTTCTGATGTAATGAAGACGAAGCGTAATTCATCACCTAGCTTACTGAGTGCCGTCAGATAATCGGCATCGGCATACAGGGTGACTTCGGCATTCAGGGAGGCGCCTATGGTGCCGGCCGAGCGCAGGCTTTCGAGTTCCTTGGCGACAGCCGAACGCACCTGCATGATTTTTTCCCAGCTTTCGCGGTCGATTGCGCTGTCCTCGTCCAGCGGGAATAAACCGGCATACCAGGTTTCCAGAAAAACCGATTCGCTGCGCTGGCCCGGAATGTAATGCCAGATTTCATCGGCGGTATAACTGATAAGGGGGGCCAGCCAGCGCACCAGGGCTTCGATGACATGGTACATGGCCGTTTGCGCTGAACGGCGAGGCAGGCCATCGGCTTTGGCGGTGTATTGACGGTCTTTGACAATATCCAGATAAAAACCGCCCAGATCCAGCGTACAAAAATGCAGGATTTTTTGATAAATATGCTGGAATTGATAGGCGTTGTAGGCGTCAATGATTTCATTTTGCAGTTGACAGGCGCGGTCGACAATCCAGCGGTCGAGCGCCAGCAGGTCGCCGCTATCAACCTGATCGCGGGCCGGGTCAAAACCATGCAGATTCGACAGCAGGAAACGTGCGGTATTGCGTAGCCTGCGATAGCCATCGGCGGTGCGCTTTAAAATTTCATCGGAAACATGCATTTCCCCACGATAATCGGTACTCGCCACCCACAAGCGCAAAACATCGGCACCTAATGATTTCATCACCGTTTGCGGGGCGACCACATTGCCTTTGGATTTAGACATCTTTTTGCCTTCGGCATCGACAGTAAAGCCGTGGGTCAACACGGCCTTGTAAGGCGCGCTGTCATTCATCGCCGCCGAGGTCAACAGCGAAGACTGAAACCAGCCGCGGTGTTGGTCGGAGCCTTCAAGGTAAAGGTCGGCTGGAAATGTCAGCTGTTCGCGTCGTTTCAGTACACAGGCATGGGTGACGCCGGAATCAAACCAGACATCCAGCGTGTCCTGGATTTTGTCATAGTTTTCAGCCTCATCGCCCAGCAATTCAGCGGCATCCAGCTCAAACCAGGCATCAATGCCGTGTTGCTCGACTTTTAAGGCGACCTGTTCAATCAATTCCGCTGTGCGCGGGTGCAGCTCGCCGCTTTGTTTGTGAATAAACAGCGTAATCGGTACGCCCCAGGTGCGTTGTCTTGAAATGCACCAGTCCGGCCGGTTGTTGATCATGCTTTCGATACGCGCCTGCCCCCAATCGGGAATCCACTGGACTTTTTTTACTTCAGCCAGTGCCGTGTCACGTAAATGGTTTTTGTCCATCGAGATAAACCATTGCGCGGTAGCGCGGAATATAATCGGCGTTTTATGCCGCCAACAATGCGGATAACTGTGCAGCAAGGCCTCGTGATGCAATAGTTTGCCTTTTTCTTTGAGCACGTCCAGCACATGGTCATTGGCGCTGAAGACATGCTCGCCAGCGAATAATTCGGTATCAGGCAAAAAGACGCCATTTGAGCCGACAGGGTTATCCACCGGCAGATTGTATTTCATGCCGACGACATAGTCTTCCTGGCCATGGCCGGGTGCGGTATGCACAGCCCCGGTGCCGGCATCGACGGTGACGTGATCGCCGAGGATGATGGGAACTTTCCGGTCGTAGAATGGATGTTGTAAAAGCTGGTTTTCCAGCGCTTCGCCCTTGCAATAGGCAATGACATGGTAATCGTCGATGCCATAACGCAGCATGGCGTCTTTCAGCAATACTTCGGCAATCAGCAAGCGCTCTTTTCGGCCATCTTTTTCACATTGTACGATGGCGTATTCCAGCTCGGGATTCAGCGCGACGCCCTGGTTTGCAGGCAGTGTCCACGGCGTTGTCGTCCAGATAACGACCGATAACGGGCCTTCGCCTTCATGGTCGGGGACGTGATGGCAGGCGGCCATGAGAGCCTGTTCATCAATCACCTGAAAACGGACATCGATGGCGGGGGAGGTTTTGTCTTCGTATTCCACTTCTGCTTCAGCCAGCGCCGAGCCGCAATCGGTACACCAATGCACAGGTTTAGCGCCCTGACTTAAATGACCTTTTTCTGCGATGACACCGAGGGAACGGATAATATCGGCCTCAAATTTATAATCCATGGTCAGATAAGGGTTGTCCCAATCCCCCAGCACGCCGAGTCGGATAAACGCCTGTTTCTGCATGTTGACCTGTTTGCCCGCGTATTTACGACATTCTTTGCGGAACACGGCAGGAGAAACTTTAGCACCGGCTTTGCCAACCTTTTTTTCCACCATCAGCTCAATCGGCAGGCCGTGACAATCCCAGCCAGGCACATACGGTGCGTCATAGCCGCTTAACGATTTTGATTTGATGACAAAATCTTTCAGAATCTTATTGACGGCATGGCCAATATGAATGTCACCATTGGCATACGGCGGGCCATCGTGCAGTACAAATTTTTCTTGCCCCGCATGTTGTTGCCGAATTTTCTGGTACAAATCCATATCCAGCCATTTTTTCAGTCGCTCTGGTTCGCGTTGCGCCAGATTGCCTTTCATCGGAAAATCGGTTTTCGGGAGATTGAGTGTTTTTTTATAATCCATAACTGATGATTTGAGCGTGAGTTAACTGTTTTTAGAAGGCGGTTAAAATCTGTTTAGCCTGTATTACATCATAATTTATCTGTTGTTTAAGCTGTTGCAGGGATGAAAAACGAATTTCATCGCGGATTTTCTGTTTAAAATGGACTTCCACATAGCGGCCATATATTTCCTGGTCAAAATCAAACAAATGCGTTTCCAGAATAACCCGCGTGCCGCCCTCGATGGTCGGTCGGGTGCCGACATTGGCAACGCCCGGGTAGATTTTGTCATCGATGCCACTCATGGTAACTGCATAGACACCTTCAATCGGCGTATTTTTACGGAACATTTCGATATTGGCGGTTGGAAAACCCAATGTCCGGCCCCGTTTATCCCCGTGAGCAACCCGCCCACAGACCGAGTAATCACAACCCAGCATGCGCCGGGCAGTCGCCAGGTCGCCCTCGCCCAAGGCGTCGCGGATCAAGGTGCTGCTGACACGATGGCCGTCGATTATCAGCGATTGCGTGTCTTCCACCGCAAAGCCGGCCTGCTGGCCAAACTGTTGCAGCATGGAAAAATTGCCGCGCCGGGCTTTGCCAAAATGAAAATCATCCCCTACTACCAAATGCTTCACCTGCAATTTGTCGATCAAAATATCCTGTACAAAATCTTCGGCCTCATAATTGGCCAAATGGCGGTTAAACTTCATCACCAGCAGTTGGTCTACCGGTAAGTTACTCAGTCCGATGACCTTTTCCCGCAATCGCATCAAACGCGATGGCGCATTATCCTTTAAAAAATATTCTAAAGGTTGCGGCTCAAACAGCATCACAACCACAGGCAGATTCAATTCCCGCCCCTTCTGAGCCAGTTTTTCAATCACCGCACGATGGCCGATATGCAAGCCATCAAAATTACCAATCGTTAAAACACAACCCGCCGGCAGGGTTTCAAGATGAGCCAGTCCCCGGATTAAACGCATATAATTTAAGAAATTATAAAACCTTCCATTCTATCATTAACT
>CAYUAE010000122.1:0-6124 GCA_964442675.1 uncultured Methylomarinum sp. | reverse complement strand
AAGCTCGTTTTCCTGAAGCATTGGAAGTGGATCAATGGGACGATGATTCCGTTCATTTCATCATTCGATACAAACAAACCGGTCAATGGATTGGCGCGATGCGCATGGTATTCCCACGGGATGAATCACTCCCATTACAGGAGTTTTGTGCTATCGATCAAGATGACAATGCGCGACACAGTCAATCTATCGAAATCTCAAGGCTTTGCTTGATTCAAGATATCCGCAAACGTAAAACAGATGAAGAGCCGCCCTTAGGCCTGAACGCCCAGACTGACAGCCAGATAAGCAAAGATGTCACTCAGCTTTACAGCCGTCGACACATCAACAAGAGTTTAATTTGGGGATTATTCCGAGCCGCCAGCCTCTATAGTCAAGCAAATAATATCGCTAATTGGTATTTTCTCGGCACCAAGGCCTTAGCGCGTGTTATCAGCCGAGAAGGCTTTAAAATGCAACAAATTGGCGAAGGCTGTGATCATCGCGGCATGCGTTACCCTTTTAAGGTTGAAATGCGGGAAATCATGAATAACGATATCTGGTCTAAAAACTTCAATAATGGCTATAGACTCTATTCAGAACTTGAACAAAACGATGCACTTCAGTGCCAAGCCGCCTGATGTCAGCCTTGAAAAAGTTAGAACGTATTTATAAACCATCTAACTTTTTCAGGGCTACTTTATTTCCTGCCAGCCATCTGTTGCCGCATTTTATATAAAGATACCAAGACGGCAATCACTAAGGCCGCAAGTGACAGCTCCAGCAACACAAAGGCCCCGATTTTGAAATAGGCAAACGAGGGGTGTACAAAACGCACTAACCAGCCACCGATTTCATCAGCTACAGCCGCAACATAAACCACCGTACTCAACCAGACCTTTACCGATACCGGCATCGTCGTCATGATCATTAAATGGGTTAATGTCAAAATCAGCATACCCATGGCAAAAAAATGAAAATGACTCACTTCCAACATGCTCTGATAGCTTTTAGGATGCGTAAATTCCTCCTCCGAACCGAGGTAATAACTAACGACCGACGCTGCGCTCAAGTCCATTTTATGAAAATACAGCAAAGCATTGGATATCCATAGCAATACAATATAACCTAGAAACATCAGAATCAGCGTATTCAATAATAATTGCCGGTTTTGCTCGCCTGTAACAAAAAATCGCATCGTTTAATGTCCCTTTAACATCACTTGAAAAACAGCCATCACTTTACGTGTCACATCAACTGCCGACCGCGTACTCAAGGTGGCACCCGCAATACCTTGAATATCTCCGCTCAAGCGTAATTGCGCCAAGTCACGCTGGTAGAGTAATTCATACCAACGCTGCGGTGGCTGATATTCAGGCGGCTCATGAAAGGCCAACGTATGAATAGCCATTACTTTACCTTGAGAATCCAAGACAACCATCAACGTTTCAGGCTTGGTTCTGACAATATGACTCTCAATAGCCGCATACCCCAAAACCTTCCCCGCTTTTTTCCCGACATAAAACGTAAACAATGAGCTTTCCATTTTAACCCGCGCCAATTGTTCGATTTTTTTAAGCTGTTGTTCGCTTGGAAATAATGACAACATTTCCACCGTCGCATCCTTACCAAAAGCCAATGCCAGCGCTTCATTTTTACTATAGAAAATTTTACTCGCGGCAGGAACAGCGACCAATAAAAATATCAATCCTAAAATAATGCCCTTGAAAGGCGTGTGTTTGTTTTGCATATGACCTTCATCTAAAAAGACAAAAAGCCTCCGAAGCAATCGGAAGCTTTTTTATTGATTCATCACCGTGACAGATGCTATCAGAAAATAAATCCAATACCCAGATTAAAATCATCCGGTAAATCCCCACCTTTTGAATCCCAGTTACGATAATCAGCCTTGATCACCACATTTGGAATAGGCTTGTAATTGACGCCCACCTGAAAGATCTCCCTGTCTTTGCTTAAGTCATCTGCAAACCCTGTTGGTGCACTGGCGATCGTATCCAATCGCTCATAACGGAAAAATGGCGCCAGATATTGCGTGCTGTCCGCAAACAAATGCGGCATCACATCGTAGCCGACTTCTGCGTACCAGCCATAGTTTTCTTCACCCACGGTCGAGCCATTCTCAGCACTCAACGCTGCCGCATCATCAATATGCCCCCAGGAGCCCAATGCTCTGAATTCCAGGCCTCGGTATTTAACTTGAACATGGCCTTCATACAATTGTGTAAACGCATCGACCTGTTGACCGTTAAATGTCTGACTTTGTCCTGAATTGCCCAAATAAGCCGAGCCACCGAAAGATACCCCAGGTATACTCGGCAATGTATAATCAACACGCCCGACAAATGCCAGATCTTCAGCTCTGGCCTGGCTTCCTGACTGACGCCCTCCGCGAATCCCGGATGCACTAAAACCTTTCGCATCCATACCATTCACAGCATACATGGTATAGCTTAAACCCGGCGCTAATTCGCCAAACAAGCCTACACCAATTTCACGCCATGTACTTGGAATAATCCGTCTTTCCACCTCAGGCCGGTTATTACCGAAAAAGAATGTTGGTTCATGAATCAGGTTGATAAAGCCCATTGGTATCAGCACCATACCTGCCCTGACATTGGCGCGTGGATCTAGCAAAAAATCAACTGCTGCAAATTCTACCGAAACCGTCCCGCCTTTTTTACCGGTTGTCCCATGCTCAAATTCGATTTCACTATTAAACAGAATATTATCCGTAAACTTATAGCCTAAATACATCACCAGGCGTCCAAAATCAGCCTGATCCTGCGTACCCGCCTTATCATCGACTTTTGCTTGATAGCTCGCTTCGCCATATCCTCCAATCGACAGCCCCTTGCTCACCTTGTAGATTTTAGATGCCGCAGGCCCCAAGCCATATTCGCTTTTATATTCCACTTCATCAGGAATAAATAACTGCGTCCGAATTTTTTCAACTTCTTTCGCCAATACATTGGTCTTTCTATCCAAATCAGAAACATCCGCTGTTTTAGCTGCAGCCTTTTTTTCTTCCAGTTGTTGGGTCAACTGATTGATTTGAGCTTGTTGCGCTTGAATCACTTTCCACATTTCAGCCATTGACTGCGGTGACCTGTCCTTGTCCACTTCCGCAAATGCTGCATTTGCCCCTAGCAAAGATAACGCTGCAGCGACCCGCAGCACAGATTGCTTACACTTCATTTCAGTACCTCCAAAAAAATAAAAGCTGATTATAATGCTTTTACAGTTGTAAACGCAAATCATTCTCATTTGTATTTTTGAAAATAACTATTCTGGTTCTGACTGTCCTCAGATATAGTGAATAAAAATGCTTGGATTGCACCTGAATAAACATCTCAATCAATCATGAATGAGACCTTTGCAGGATTTTTGACGCATGAGGGGGGGCAGAAGAAAGCCTGTACACTCTGCCTGAGATAGGTTAAACGACGAGTTTCGGCTGATGAAATCTGTTCGCTTGAAAGGCAAAGGCTTAAACCTTATGTATGGAAGTCAATTGCAATCTGTGTTTTTAATACGATTCTCGACAACCAGCACTGCCATCGCCAGAAGTGCAAACCCTGCTCCACAATAAAAGGTGAATTCGGCACCATAATACGTCCATACCCAGCCTGCAATGAGGCTGGCTAACAACATAAAAAACCCACTGATAAAATTGAATAACCCAAATGCGGTGCCTTTCAGATGCTGCGGTGTAGTTTCGGCTACTAATGTTGCCAGCGTTCCCTGACTGAACCCCATATGCAACCCCCAACAGGCAACACCTATAAAAAGCATCAGTATCGATAGCTCGCCATGCGCTAAAGCAAGCACCATATCACTGATAATTAGCCAGAGCAGACTGATACCTAATAGCCATTTTTTATTGATACGATCGGATAAAAGACCAACAGGATAAGCCGATAGCGCATAAGCTAAGCTCATGATAACCATAATCGCCGGAATCCAGTTTATGGATAAACCATTCTGCTGTGCACGCAACACCAGGAAGGCTTCGCTAAAGCGCGCCAAGGTAAAGAAAACCCCGATCAGAATCACCCACCAATAATGCACTGAAAATTGTTTCAGATAGTGCCTGCGTAAAGGTGAATTGGATGCGCGTCCAGGGGCGCGAATAATCGGCTCATCAACCGCCAGTAAAATGAGCAATACCGCCAAGACGGATGGAACGACCGCGAACCATAAGACCGCAGTGATATCTCCATGCAACAGAAACAATAAAAGCATGGCCGCTAACGGACCAAGAAAAGCGCCGATTGTATCCAGAGATTGCCGCAAGCCAAAACACGCACCCCGAATTTTTGCCGGCGCGACATCGGCAATTAACGCATCGCGTGGCGCACCACGGATACCTTTGCCGATTCTATCCAGAAAACGGGCGATGAATACGGTCACAACCGAGTCGGCCATCGGAAAAAGCGGCTTGCTGATCGCCGCCAGTCCATAACCTATCAGTAACAACAACTTGCGTCGACCAAAAAAATCACTGATGGAGCCGGAAAATACCTTGACGATATGCGCCGTCGCTTCAGCTATTCCTTCGATCATGCCGACAGTCAGTGCACTCGCGCCCAGCGTCGATACCAAAAAAACCGGCAGCAGACTATGAATCAATTCCGAAGATAAATCCATGAACAAGCTGACAAAACCGAGCGCCCAAATCGTACGAGGTATGGCAATGGCGGGTTTATCAGTCATGATTCAGCACAATACTAATCTTTTCTATCAGACATGGCATCTTCAATATAACCTGAAAGCAGAAGTTGAAGTTCGAGCATTTTAGCATCAGCCCAAAAATTGTACCGAAATTAAACGCAACTCAAATTCATTATTGATAACTTAGAAAAGAAGCAGCCTGACTCCCCACAAGGACAATAAAACACCAGATGCAATCCGCATTACGTTTTCTCTTTTTGGCAAACTTTTTTCCAGCAGAATAAATAATGTAATCCAAACCATTGCCGTGATGTTCATCACCCCGACTACAAACATAATGAGCATTTGCGCCCAACAACAACCCACGCAGATAATGCCATGCTTAAAGCCCATAGCAAAAGCACCGGCTCGACCGTTTTGCCAGGAATTGAGCAAAAAACCAGCCGGTGACCGACAGTATTTCAAACAGGTATTCTTCAATCTTGTAAATTGATATCCTCCGGAAAATAACAATAAGACTCCGGCTACAACGTCATTAGTATGCCCCATCCTTCCCGAAAGCCATTGGTAGCCATGAAACTTCCATTGCACCACGGTCAAGGCCACACTAAATAGTAACCAGACCGACAGATAGGCCAGGCTAAAAATCAAGCTGAACAAAAAACCTTTTCCATAACGCTGCTGACTGATTTTATTAAACATCTGAATCATAGGCAGCGCAGAAGGCAGCATCATCGCGGCCATCATGACGCTCCACATGACATAAACGACGACAAAATCACCGATCTGCCAGGGTTGCGCCGCATCAAAAGGCATTGTTTCACTCGCCATGGACATCTGCGGCATTTGCAGTTGCTGATAAATCAGAAAACCCCATGCCGCTAAGGTAATACCAATCAGTAAGACAAATATTTTCGGCATATATGAATCAGGGCTGATAGACAAAGGGAGAATAGTAGCCATTACGCTCACTGAATTGCCATTGTTTATCATAATCGCTATAGCGGTATTGCTTTGATCTGGCTACCGTAGAAGCATGACTGCTGACAACACATAAAGGTGGATTACTGATGCTTGACTCGGCACCTGAAAAGCCTTGAATACTTTCAATTTCTGCCTGAGCAATCCCGGGAATAGACATCAATCGATTATTCCCCTGTTCCTGGTAGTCAATTTTCACTTTTTTGACGCCCAACACTTCGCTGACAAAAGTCATCAGAATAGCTAAATGTCCCCCTTGTTGGCCGCCGAATATCTGCGTCAGCGCTTGTGTCTGTGACTCATCCGCCCGTTCATCGATATATAAAGCCGCCTGCCAGTTTCCTTCTTTCATATGCCCTGGCGCATAACAGGCCAGTGCTACATTGAGCCCACTCAGACTCTGGCTGTCAAAAAAGCCTAATGGCTTCAGACTCGTCCAAAACCAAGGACATGATAGCTTTTCTTGAGGCCA
>CAYUAE010000121.1:4898-6221 GCA_964442675.1 uncultured Methylomarinum sp. | reverse complement strand
CCACAGTCTGCCAAACTTCTATACTTTTCGTACAGTTTTTCGGTTAAGCGATATAATGTATCTATCATTCTATTGAATTATGCTTATGAGTTCACCCATTGATTTCAATTCAAAAACTATCCTGATTACCGGGGGCGCCGGTTTTATTGGTAGTCGTTTAGCACATTATTTCCAACGGAATTATCCAAAAGCGAGGGTTATCGTGTTTGACTGTTTTCGTTCCGGCGAAACCTTTCCACACGGCAACCTGGTCAGCTTTGGCCATTACAAAAATCTGTTAGGCTTTAGCGGCGAAGTCATCTGCGGCAGCATTAACCGACCTGAAGATTTGGCGCGATTAGGTGATTACCGGTTTGATTACATTTTTCATCAGGCAGCAATTTCCGATACCCGGGTTTATAACCAGGAAATTGTCATCCAAACCAATGTCAATGCCTTTGCAGATATTTTGGCACTGGCCAAAAAAGATCGTGCAACCGTTGTTTACGCCAGTTCAGCAGCAACTTACGGCTCTCAGCCCTCGCCCCAGACGATAGGCAAAGAACGACCGGAAAATCCGTATGGCTATAGCAAATATGCTATGGATCAACTCGCCAATCGTTTTAGCCACGATAATCCGGATTTATCCATTACTGGTTTGCGCTATTTCAATGCCTATGGTGCAGGTGAGTTTTACAAGGCCAAAACTGCCTCGATGGTGTTGCAATTAGGTCATCAGATATTATCCGGCAATGCACCACGCCTGTTCGAGCACTCCGATAAAATCATGCGGGACTTTGTGTATATTGACGATGTTATTCAGGCCAATATCAAAGCCTGTCAGCCGAAAAAAACCGGCGTATATAATGTTGGCACAGGTATCGCCCGTAGTTTTCAGGATATTGCGGATATCTTACAACGAGAACTCGGCACTGATTTAGGTACGGATTATTTCCCCAACCCCTATACCGGCTATCAGATGCATACCCAGGCGGATATCAGTCTGACGCAACGTTATCTCGATTATCAACCTGAATTTACGCTGGAAAAAGGCATTAAGGCCTATCTGCCGGAAATAAAACGCCTGTTTACTGAAGAAACCAATGAACCTGTTTAAAGACCAAACCCCCAATATTCTGGTCATCGGCGATTTGATGATCGATCATTATCTATGGGGATATTGCGACCGTATCTCGCCTGAAGCACCGGTGCAGGTGGTCAATATTACAGAAGAAAAACGCCAGCTTGGCGGTGCCGGTAATGTCGTGAATAATCTTGTCACCCTGGGCGCTAAGGTTAAATTGATCAGCGTACTCGGCGATGATGAGGCAGCCTGCCAGCTGC
>CAYUAE010000121.1:0-4798 GCA_964442675.1 uncultured Methylomarinum sp. | reverse complement strand
GCTAAGGTTAAATTGATCAGCGTACTCGGCGATGATGAGGCAGCCTGCCAGCTGCATCGCCTGTTGGCCGATATTCAGGTGGATACAGCACATTTAATCACGCAGCCAGGACGTAAAACGACACAGAAAAGCCGTATTATCGCCGCCCAGCAGCAAATCGTTCGTTATGATAATGAAACGCTGCTGCCGATTGACATGGCTGCGGAAAACAAGATTTTAGAGGCGCTCACGCAACAGCTGCCCAGGATTGACATTGTTTTATTGTCAGATTATGGCAAAGGCGTGTTAACCGACAGACTGACCCGGAAAATCATTCACTGTGTTAATCAGGCCGGTAAAAAGGTCCTGGTTGACCCGAAAGGTCAGGATTATTCCAAATATAAACACGCCTATTTGTTGACGCCTAATAAAAAAGAAGCCGCCTTGGCGACCGGCATCGATATCTGTGATCAAACCAGTCTGTCACAAGCCATCCACCAACTTAAAACACAGCTACAACTGGCTGTTTCCTTGATTACGCTTAGCGAACAGGGGATTGCTGTCTATACGGACAAGCTCAGGGTACACCCCACCCAGGCACGTGAAGTGTTTGATGTCACTGGCGCAGGTGATACCGTTCTGGCATCGCTGGGTTTTGCACTGGCGTGCAACAGCGCGATTGATGATGCCGTTAATTTCGCCAACCTGGCCGCCGGTGTTGTGGTGGGTAAAATGGGCAGTGCCACCGTGTCTTTGAGTGAGATTATCGAATATCAATCCAGTTTGAATCACTCCACGAGCGAATCCCACATCAAAACGCGCGATGAAATGCAGCGATTGATAGCTGAATTGAAAAGTCGCGATAAAAAAATTGTGTTTACCAATGGCTGTTTTGATATTTTGCATGCCGGGCATGTACGTTATCTGGAAACGGCGAAAAGCTTTGGTGACGTCTTGATTGTCGGATTGAACGCCGATGCTTCGGTTAAACGCTTGAAAGGCGAATCGCGCCCGATCAATCCGGAAATGGATCGGGCTTATTTGCTGGCCGCTTTAGAAGCCGTTGATTATGTCGTTATTTTTGATGAAGATACGCCACTGGAGCTGATTCGTATGGTGCAGCCGGACATTCTGGTTAAAGGGGGTGATTACGAAGGCAAGCCTGTCGTCGGCCAGGACATTGCCGGTGAACTCAAACTGGTCCAATTTGTCGATGGCAAAAGTACCACACGCACCATTGAAAAAATCCGCACCTCACTTTCACAATCCACACCATGATAAAAACGATTCAGCACGAATTTACCGACCATCTTAAGGTGGCCGAGAACAGCCTGTCACAACTTGCCGATAAATTGGAAATAGCCACCCGGCTTTGCCTGGGCGCGTTAGAAAACGGCGGGAAACTGCTGATTTTTGGTAACGGCGGTTCGGCGGCCGATGCGCAGCATATCGCCGCTGAATTGGTGGGTCGCTATAAAAAGGAGCGCAAGGGGCTCGCGGCGATTGCCTTGACAACCGACAGTTCCGCGTTGACGTCAATTGGGAATGACTTTGGTTTTAACCATTTATTTTCCCGCCAGGTTGAAGCCTTGGCGCAACCTGGTGATGTGCTGTTAGGTATCAGCACCAGCGGCAACAGCACCAATGTCATTAACGCATTGGCCTTAGGGCGGGAAATGGGCTGTAAAACCATTGGTTTTAGCGGCAACACGGGCGGGGCGATGAATGGTTTATGCGATGCGACGTTAATTGTGCCCAGCAACGATACGCCCAGAATTCAGGAAATGCATATTTTATTAGGACATACTTTGTGCCATTTGATTGAACAGCATTTATCCTGAAAATTCTTTAGGCCTTTTCTGCCAGGTGTGCTGATTGCAAGTATAATAGCCCGCCTATGAAACCCGCATTTGTACATCTTCGCATCCATTCCGAATTTTCCCTGGTCGATGGAATTGTCCGTTTAAAACCGCTGGTTAAGGCCTTAGGCGATATGAATATGCCGGCGGCGGCATTGACCGAGCAATTCAATCTGTTCTCCCTGGTCAAGTTTTATACCGCCAGTCGTGCCGCCGGCATCAAGCCGATTGTCGGCAGTGATGTTTACCTGTTCAATCCCGAAGACCCTGAATTGCCCTGTCGGCTGACCTTGCTGGCCAAAAATCAGCAGGGCTATGTTGCCTTGACCGAATTGATTTCAAAAGGCTATCAGGAAGGCCAGTATTTGGGTGTTCCAATGCTGAAGACAGAATGGCTGGAACAGAATCATGATGGACTGATTGCGCTTTCTGGTGCGATGGAAGGGGACGTAGGTCGTGCCTTGCTACAAGATAAGCAGGATCTTGCACGCCAGAGGGCGCAGTATTGGTCTGAGATGTTTGTCGATAGCTTTTATCTGGAATTGCAGCGTGTCGGCAAAGCCGATGAAGCGCGATATATTGCTGCGGCGGTTGAACTTGCCGCCGAACTGGATTTGCCGGTGGTCGCGACGAATGATGTGCGCTTTTTAAAGCGGGAAGACTTTGCCGCCCACGAAGTACGGGTCTGTATTCATCAAGGCCGGGTACTCGATGACAGCCGCAGGCCACGCGATTATACCGAACAGCAATATTTGCGCAGTAGCGAGGAAATGCAGGCATTGTTTGCCGATATTCCTGAGGCTTTGCAAAATACGGTCGAAATCGCCAAACGTTGTAATGTTCAGTTGACGCTGGGGAAAAACTTTCTCCCCGATTTCCCTGTGCCTGAAGGCATGACATTAGACACATTTTTTGCCGAAGAAGCGCGTAAAGGGCTAAAGCAGCGCCTGCAACAGCACCCGCCTTTTGGTGACGGCACGGAACAGGAGAATCGTAAGGTTTACGAAGACAGATTAGCGTTTGAGCTGGACGTCATCATTCAAATGGGTTTCCCCGGCTATTTCATGATCGTGGCAGATTTTATCCAGTGGGCCAAAAATCATGCGATTCCGGTTGGGCCGGGGCGGGGATCGGGTGCCGGTTCATTGGTCGCTTATGCCTTGAAAATCACCGACCTTGATCCGATCGAATTTGATTTGCTGTTCGAACGATTCTTGAATCCCGAGCGGGTTTCCATGCCCGATTTCGATATCGATTTTTGCATGGAGCGACGCGATGAGGTCATTGATTATGTCGCTCGACATTATGGCCGCGACCGAGTCTCACAGATTATTACCTATGGTTCGATGGCGGCTAAGGCTGTGGTGCGCGATGTTGGTCGGGTACTGGGCTTGTCCTATGGCTTTGTCGATCGCCTGGCAAAGCTGATTCCATTTGAAATAGGCATGACCTTAACGCGGGCCCTGCAGGAAAGTGCGGATTTAAAACAGCTTTATGACACCGAAGAAGATGTCAAAACCCTGATTGATATGGCGCTGGCATTGGAAGGTATTTCCCGTAACGCGGGCAAACATGCCGGTGGCGTAGTGATTGCACCGAGCAAACTGACCGATTTTACCCCGCTGTATTGCGAGGAGGGCGGCGGTAATCTGGTGACTCAGTTTGACAAAAATGATGTGGAGGCGGTGGGCCTGGTCAAATTTGACTTTTTAGGCCTCAGAACCCTGACCATTATCGACTGGGCACTGGAAACCATCAATCGCAAAAAACAGCAGCAAGGTGAGCCCTTAGTCGATATCAGTCAGATTCCACGGGACGACCCCAAAACCTATGCCTTATTTGGGCAGTGTCAAACCACCGCCGTGTTCCAGTTGGAATCACGCGGCATGAAAGAGCTGATTAAAAAACTTAAACCCGATTGTTTTAACGATATTATCGCGTTGGTGGCTTTGTTCAGACCAGGACCTCTGGAATCCGGCATGGTGGATGACTATATCAAGGTCAAGCATGGCGCCAAGGCAGAATATGCCCATCCACTATTGGAGCCGATTCTGAATCCTACCAATGGCGTTATTCTGTATCAGGAACAAGTGATGCAAATCGCCCGGGAAATGGCTGGCTATACACTCGGTGGCGCGGATATGCTGCGGCGGGCGATGGGTAAGAAAAAGCCAGAAGAAATGGCCAAGCAGCGCACGATTTTTACCGAAGGCGCGATAAAAAACGGCATCGATGAAAGCATCGCCACCTATATTTTCGATTTGATGGAAAAATTTGCCGGCTATGGCTTCAATAAATCGCATTCCGCCGCTTATGCACTGGTTGCCTATCAAACCGCCTGGCTGAAAGCGCATTATCCGGCTGAATTCATGGCTGCCGTCATGTCTTCAGATATGGATAACACCGATAAAGTGGTGATATTGATCGAAGAATGTCGAGTCATGGGGCTAACCGTTTGTCCACCCGACATCAATTTGTCCGATTATCGTTTTACCGTTAACGAACAGGGTGAAATTGTCTACGGTATCGGCGCAATTAAAGGCGTGGGTGAAGCGGCTATCGAAGACGTTTTGAAAGAACGGCGAGAAAATGGCCCGTTTGCCGGATTGTATGACTTGTGCAAACGGGTCGAACTGCGCAAGGTCAACCGGCGCGTGCTGGAAGCTCTTATTAAGGCGGGCGCATTTGATGCGCTGGATAAAAATCGCGCGGCTCATCTGGCTGAACTGGGCACCGCCATTCGCGTGGCCGAACAACATGACAAAATGCGTCTGGCCGGGCAAACCGATTTATTCGGCCTGGCGGTGGAGGCCGATAGCGAAGAAGCAGAGCAAGAGAATTATTCTGCCAAAGTCGTCCCCTGGCGAGAAAAAGAGCGGCTGCAGCATGAAAAACAAACCTTAGGGCTGTATTTGACAGGTCATCCGATCGGCGAATACGAAACCGAACTGAAATCGATA
>CAYUAE010000120.1:0-6263 GCA_964442675.1 uncultured Methylomarinum sp. | reverse complement strand
GCAGAAAAATCAAGGCGACCAACGGCGATAAATCGATGCCGCCTAAATCGGGGGTCATACGTCGAAAAAAACGCAATACCGGCTCGCTGAGACTATATAAAACCGATGTTGCTGCATTATGATAGCCTATTGCAATCCAGCTCAATATAGCTCTGGCAAAAATCATAAAGATAAAAATATTGATGAACAAACTCATCAACTGCGTCAGCGAAATAATCATCAACGCCGGCAAACCGACCATCACGCCTTTGATTGCAAAAATGCTGAAATCAGAGAACATCTGCAACAACATTAACAGCAGCAAAGCCGAGGTATCAACTTTACCTAAAGGCGGCACAATACGGCGCAGCAACCTCAGGGGCGGATGGGTAATTTTCACGATAACCTGAGAAACCGGATTGTAAAAATCCGCATGACTCCATTGCAATAAAAAACGCAATGCAACCGCCAGAATATACAGTGAAAAAACCGTATCAATCAAAAAAATCAGCGGATCGGATAGATACGTTGACCCCATTACTCTTCTCCCAGTTCTTTAGATAACTCAATCGAGCGGTCTCGTGCGGCATGTAATGCCTTTGAAACCAATTGTTTAAATTCACCTTGTTCAAAAACTTCCAGTGCTTTTTGCGTCGTACCACCCGGTGATGTCACACGTTGTCGTAATTGAGCCGGCGTATCGGACGACTCCAAAACGATTTTTGCAGCCCCCAAGGCGGTTTGTTGCACCAAAATTCGGGCCGTTTTTTCATTCAGCCCCAGTTCCACAGCCGCCCATTCCATCGCCTCCATCAGCAAAAAGAAATAAGCCGGCCCACTCCCGGAAACTGCCGTCACCGCATCCAGCTCCGACTCATGTTCGACCCATAGCGTTATGCCAACGGCGCGCAAAATATTTTCAGCTAATTGTTTGGCCTCTTCTCCCACATATTCATTGGCGTGCAATGCTGTCACAGCAGACATGACTAAGGCGGGTGTGTTCGGCATTGAGCGCACGATGGCGACATGATCACCTAACCAATGACGTAAACTTTTCTGCCCTACACCGGCTGCAATCGAAACCACTAAACTCTGCTTTTTTTGCACAATCGCAGCAATCTCTTGTGCCGCCTCCCGCAATTTCTGCGGTTTTACCGCCAATACGACGACATCGACAACTTCCGCCAATTGTGTATTTTCTGTTGTGGTATTAACATTTAAATGAGCGGCGTGCTTCAGTAATACATCTTCACGAACATCTGACACCCAAATATTTTGTGCGGAAAAGCCACTCTGAATAAGCCCGGTCATTAAACAGGCGGCCATATTTCCACCACCGACAAAACCAATTTTTTCTGTTTTCATACTTTCCCCTTATCCCTTTTCATCTAATACACCCAACATCAAGCCGATTCAACTACGAGTCATCATCCTTCTTGCAGCCGATAAATGACGGATTCTGAACCCGGAAAGCAATAATACCATCAGATAAACCAAAGCACCTAAAGCAATCCAAACAAACAATTGCCCAACCCGGTCATATACTGACCAACCTAGCCACCACCGGCTATCGACAGATTTATAAAGAAAAACAGCCATCACCTCATTGGCCAGAATAATGCGTAAGATGAATAATCGCCATGCAGGGCCTGGCTGATAAATACGTTTTTTTAGCAATGTCCCTAATAATAACGACGCATTAAAAAAAGCACCCAACGAGGTTGCCAAAGCCAGCCCGGCATGTGCCAATGGAAAAACCAGCGCCAGATTCAGTCCCATATTAGCGACCATGGCATAAATGCCAAACTTTACTGGTGTTTTGGTATCTTTTCGAGAGGTAAAGCCGGGAACCAGAATTTTGACCAGAATGAAGCCCAGTAACCCTAAGGCATACGCCTTTAAACTGCGCCCGGCCATAATGACATCGTCCGCACCAAATTCTTCATATTGAAACAAGGTGGTCAACATCGGTTCAGCCAACAACATTAAACCAAGAGATGCTGGCATACCAATCAATAAAACCAGCCGCAAGCCCCAATCCAAAGACTGTGAAAATCCTTGTGCATTCTTAGCGGCATGATTTTTCGACAATTCAGGCAAAATAACGGTCGCCAGGGCAATTCCAAACACACCTAATGGAAATTCAACCAACCTGTCAGAATAATACAACCATGACACACTGCCCGAGGGCAAAAATGAAGCAATCAGGGTATCCAATAACAGATTGATTTGTGTAATCGACACCCCAAAAATCGCAGGCAACATCAGTGCCATGATTTTTCTGACACCTTTATCGCCAAATCCCCAACGCAGCCTTGGCACAAGCCCCAATCGCCACAAAGCTGGAAACTGAAACAACAACTGCACCACCCCTGCTGCAAAAACCCCCCAGGCCAAGGCAACCACAGGTTCGTCCATTAACGGCGACAACCAGATAGCCGCCGCAATCATGCATAGATTTAAAAAAACCGGGGTAAACGCCGGTACCGCGAATTTGCCATGCGAGTTCAAGATTCCGCCAGCAAAAGCCACCGAAGAAATAAAGAACAGATACGGAAACGTGATTCTTAGCATCTGAACAGCCAAATCGTACTGCTTTTCCTCCCATAAAAATCCGGGCGCGAACAACGTAATCAAAACCGGCGCGGCAATCATGCCTATAATCGAAACCAGCATTAAAACCAGAGCCAATGAACCGGCCGTGCGATCTAGAAAAGCACGCAACGCGGCCTTACTACCCTGCTCTTTATAATCAGATAATACGGGCACGAAGGCTTGGGCGAAGGCGCCTTCGGCAAATAAACGCCGTAAAAAATTAGGTATTTTGAAGGCGACAAAAAAAGCATCGGTTCCCGCATTAACACCAAATATTCGCGCTAACAACATATCCCGTATAAATCCCAAAATACGCGATAGCATTGTCATTCCACCAACAATCGCCGTCGATTTAAACAATTGTTTACTCAAAAAAACTCCTTGCAAACTAATAACACAGGTCTTTTCGCTTTATCACATCAATTTTAATTGACAATAATACCATTTAAAAAGATAATAGCGGGTTCTTAATAACATAGATTTTTTTATAGATTCACTATGGCCAATTCACCACAAGCTAAAAAAAGAGCACGTCAGGCGGAAAAAAGACGCGTTCGCAATGCTGGACAGCGCAGCCGGATGCGTACATTTATCAAAAAAGTTATCGCGGCGGTAGACGCGGGTGATAAAGAACAAGCACAAGCCGCGTTTAAATCAGCTGTTCCCATTATTGATTCAGCCGTCACCAAAGGCTTGATTCATAAAAATAACGCTGCACGCAAAAAAAGCCGCTTAAATGCAAAAATAAAGGCATTAAGCTAAATCACTAAAAAAATAAAAGACAGGCATTAAGCCTGTCTTTTATTTTAGTCTTATAATCGCCGCATATTTTACAAAAGTACCAGATTATCCCGATGAATCAATTCCTCATCATCGGCATAGCCTAATATTTTCTCAAACTCCGAACTACTTTTACCGGCAATCTTTCTGACTTCCTCAGCATTGTAATTCACCAGCCCACGCGCAACTTCCTGATTCCGCTTATCAACACAGCTGACCAGATCACCCCGAACAAAATCACCAGAAACATCTCTGACACCGACTGCAAGCAAGCTTTTCCCTTTATTTTTAAGCGACTTGACCGCCCCATCATCCAGCTCCAACACACCTTTTCGCTGCAATTGCCCGGCCAGCCATTGTTTCCTGGCCGCATACTTTGCAACATCCGGCACCAAATACGTCCCTAAGGTTTCGCCTGCCACAATCCGGCCAATCACATCTGCAGGCTTACCCGATACAATAACCGTCGCCGCTCCAGAGCGCGCTGCCAGCCGTGCCGCGCGAATCTTGGTAAACATACCGCCTCGCCCCAGACCACTGCGGCTTCCGCCTGCCACCTGATCCAGAACAGAATCATTTACACTAGCCTGCTCAATCAATTGCGCGGAGGCGTTAATACTCGGATCACTATCAAACAGACCCGCCTGGTCGGTCAAGATAATCAACAGATCCGCCTCGACCAGATTAGCAACCATAGCAGCCAGAGTATCATTATCCCCAAAGCGGATTTCATCGGTCGCCACTGCATCATTTTCATTGACGACAGGAATGACATTTAACCCCAATAGCGTCAACAATGTACTGCGCGCATTCAAATAGCGCTTACGATCCGACAAATCATCATGCGTCAACAGAACCTGAGCGGTCAGCAAGCCATGCTGCTGGAATTTATTTTCAAAATTCCGTACCAGACCCATCTGTCCGACCGACGCGGCAGCCTGCAATTCATGCAATGTCGATGGCCGCGAGGAAAATCCCAAACGACTCATGCCCTCTGCCACAGAACCCGACGACACCAAAACCACATCACGCCCGGCATGTCGCAGCGCAGCCATTTGCGACACCCAGCCCGCAATAGCAGGAACATTCAAGCCCTGCCCATTATCGGTCAGTAAAGAACTGCCGATTTTAACGACTATTCTTTTAGCCTTGCCAAACTCAGCCCTGCTCATCCCCATCGCCCTTTTCCTGTTCTGCCTCAAGCTGACGCCGCTGCTCCAAGTGCTGCATGATGTCATACATCAATTGATCCAATCCTTGTTTTTTTAATGCCGAAACCTGATAAACCGGCCCTTGCCAATCCAGTTCCTTTACAATTTCCCGGCAGATTTGTTCAACCTCATCCTCCGGCAAACGGTCTATTTTATTCAATACCAGCCAGCGTGGCTTTTGCGCCAGCTCATCACTCCATTTTTCAACTTCATGAATAATTTTTCTGGCTGCCTCAACCGGTGTTTCGCTGCTTTCATACGGCATTACATCGATTAAATGCAATAACAACCCCGTCCGCGACAGATGCTTCAAAAACTGCAAGCCCAGCCCTGCACCTTCTGCTGCCCCTTCAATCACCCCGGGAATATCCGCGATCACAAAACTACGCAAATCATCAACCCGAACAACCCCTAAATTGGGATGCAATGTCGTAAATGGATAGTCAGCCACCTTAGGCCTTGCGGAAGACACCGCGCGAATCAAGCTGGATTTTCCGGCATTTGGCATACCCAGCAAACCGACATCGGCGATAACCTTTAATTCCAGCTTTAAAACCCGCTGCTCCCCGGGCGAACCTTTACTAAACTGGCGCGGCGCTCGATTTACACTACTTTTGAAGCGAGTATTTCCCAAGCCATGAAAACCACCTTTCGCGACCAATAATTTTTCACCCGGACGCGTCAAATCTCCTAATTTCTCTCCTGTTTCCGCCACATAGACAATCGTCCCCAAGGGTACCGGAATAATACAGTCCTCACCTTTTTTGCCGGTACAATTCCGCCCCATACCATTTTGCCCCCGCTGCGCCCGGTGCACAGAATGGTAACGAAAATCAGCCAAGGTATTTACATTTTCAACAGCAAGCAGATAGACACTGCCGCCATCACCACCATCACCGCCATCGGGACCACCCATCGGAATGTATTTTTCACGTCGAAACGTAGCAACACCATTGCCGCCATCGCCCGCTTCGACACGAATTTCCGCTTCATCTACAAATCGCATATCTCTCTATTTTTCCTGACCTAACGAGGCGCGCTAATCAAAACGCGCTTACCTCAACACCGCACAAACAAAAAAGCCCCGTCGAGGACGGGGCTTTTAAATCATTCTTTACTCAGCGACGGTTATGCTGATTGAATACTGATATATTTGCGGTTTTTTGGACCTTTAACTTCAAAAACCACTTTTCCATCCGCTGTAGCGAATAATGTATGATCTTTACCCAATCCTACATTTTCACCTGCATGAAACCGTGTTCCCCGCTGTCTTACCAGAATGTTTCCAGCCTTGACAACTTGACCACCATAACGCTTGATACCTAAGCGCTTGGCATTAGAATCACGTCCGTTCCGGGTACTACCACCCGCTTTTTTATGAGCCATTTTTGTACCCCTTTATGTTACGCAGAAATACCGGTAATCTTTACTTCAGTAAAATACTGACGATGCCCCATTTGTTTCATATGGTGCTTACGTCTTTTGAATTTGATAATTTTAATCTTTTTATGTCTGTCTTGAGAAATGCCTTCCGCAGTCAATTTTCCACCATCAACATAAGGCTGTCCAATTTTGACTGCATTGTCTTATTGCTCTAAAAGTACCATTTCAAACTCAACGCTAGATGGGAATAGTGGCGCGTAGGGATGGAGTGTGGCTATGTTAGTTGGTGTACTGTATTGGGTGTGTGATTTATGT
>CAYUAE010000119.1:0-6299 GCA_964442675.1 uncultured Methylomarinum sp. | reverse complement strand
TAGGCCTGGACGTTAATCATGAACAGGGTTACGCGCTGACTGATATAGGCTTTACACATGGAAGTCCACCATTTCGGTCGCCCATTTTCGTTTCGACTTTGATTTACAATGAGCTACGGCTGTGCCGAGTTTATATGTGACGCATGTATTTTTGTAAAAGAGTCACAGGGATTTTTCTGATCGTAAATAATCGATCCACTGCTGGGCGACTCTTTTCTGTTTACGATATTTTGCCGCCCGTTGAAACGCCTTGAGCGCGGCTTTCCGGTGACCGGCTTCATACTGGCTGATGCCTAACAACACATAGGCCTGGCCGGGGTTTCTAAGCCCACCTTTTTGCAGAGCCTTTTGGGCGGCCGCTATGGCTTTCGGCCAGTTTTCCTGCTCGACATGAATTTGCGCCAATTGCAGATAAAGTTTGCCTTTCGGACTCAGCGATGAGGCTTTATTGAGCGCTGTGATCGCCAAATCGGATTCTTTGGCCATTTGCCAGAGGTTAGCCAGGGTTTCCCAGTTTTTAGCCGTTTGTCGGATGCTGCCATTGTTAAAGCCTTGTTGCAGCAGTCTGCCGGCTTTATAGGGGGCGCCGATATAGGTGATGAGGTTGATGAGGTTCAGCTGTTCTTTCTCGCTTTTTAAGCGTCCGCTCAAGTAACGTAAATATTGCACACTGGCGGCTTTTTTATAGTGCTTGAGTTGTTGTAAAACCGATGCAAACTGCGCCCAATACTCATCATTGTCAGGGTAGAGCTGCATCAGTTTTTTTAACAGTCTGGCAGCGCTGTGGTAATCATCCAATTCATAATAGAGCGCCAGGTTCAGTTGATACCAGGATTGGGGCGGCTTTTTGCTTTGTTGAATGGCGCGCTTAATATGCGGTAAGGCTTTGCGGTATTGTTTGAGCTGCGCATAGGCATTGGCCAGCATGGCGGCGGTGGAGGCGTCGAGATGGCTGGTTTGGGGCAGCGTTTTAATCGCCAGTGCGTACTGCCCGGTCGCCATGTACAATTGAGCCAGATTAAGCCGGGCTTGCTGGGTTTGTTCGGGCGGCAAGGCATTAAGCGCTAAGGCTTGTTTGAGCATGTTGGCCGCTTCTTTGTAGTTTTCCTGCAGGGCATACAGCGATGAGAGTGAGCGCAAAACAACCGCTCTCTCGTAGCCATCGACATTTTTCAGCAGTTTTTTAAGTTCCTGTCTGGCATTGGAGTACGCCTTTTTGCCAATCTGTTTTTCAACCTGGGATAATTTTTTATAGACATAGGGCGAAACAGAGGGCGCTTTTTGCTTTGCGGCAACGCTATTGAAACAGATGAAAAAGCCTAGCAGTAACAGCCGAGTTTTCATTTTTTTAATTTGAATTTGAGGATTTGTACCGCACGTTGCTCAAAGGCAACGCCGTCGATGACTTTGGGTTTAAATTTCCATTTACGGATGGCGTTCAATGCGGCGCGATCAAAAATATCGGCCGGCTGCGAGGCCACCACGACAGGGTCTTTGACCGTGCCTTGTTCGGTAATGGTAAATTCTATTTTCACCCAGCCTTCAATTTTTCGCCGAGCGGCACGCATGGGATAGCGTGGTGGAATTCTGACCAGTGGAATGACGTTAGTGCTGATTTTCCCTTGCCCCATTTGTACGCCGGCCACGACAGATCCAGCAAAACGGCCACTATCCAATGGAATATCCAGTGCCGGCATATTCATCTGCAGCGGAGTAGCCTGGGTATTGATGGCATTGCTTTGAACGGTGTTGACAACCGGCTGCGGGGGCGGCGGTTGTTTTTCAGGCGGCGGCTCTTTCAGTTTGCGCTGTTTGGTCTGCGGTTTGCTGTCTTTTTTCAGACGCACAAACTCGGTCATCTGCAAATCGACGACTTTTTGGGTTTTGTGCTGGTCAGCCTGAATCATCCATTGCATTAACCAGAACAAGGCAAATGCCAGAATCAGGCCGAGACCTAAGGCAAGCAACAGGCGTTTCACGGGCTGCCGACCTCGGTTGCAATGGCGGCGTTGGTGATGCCGGCCAGACGGATTTGATCCATGACTTGTGTCAGCCTGTCAACCGTGGTGTTTTTGTCGGCAGCGATGATGACCGAGCCGAGTGGATTTTCCGCATGCAAACGGGCGACATTGGCTCTGACGGCACGAATATCCACTTGTCGTTTATCGATCCAGACATCGCCATTGGCCTTGATGGCAACGATAATATGGCCATGTTCTTTGCGGGTTGCGGTTTGCGCCGTTGGACGATTCACGTCGATACCGGATTCTTTGACGAAGGATGTGGTGACGATGAAAAAGATGAGCATGATGAATACAATGTCGAGCATCGGTGTCATGTCGATGTCGGCATTTTGTTCACCATTGGAACGATAAGATTTACGGCGCATAAGGATCAGTGGGTTTGCAGGGAATCGGTTAAGTGATGGGTTTCGTCATCGATGCGTTGCTCGAGCAGGCGGTTGAAATACAATCCGCCAATGGCAATGACCATACCCGCCATCGTGGTAATTGTGGCTTGCGAGATGCCGGCGGCCATAGCTCTGGGATTGCCATTGCCCGTGATGGCCATGGTGTCAAAAACATGAATCATGCCGGTGACGGTGCCCAATAAACCCAGCAGCGGGCTTATTGCTGTCAGCATTTTGATGATGGGCATGGTTTTGCGCATATCCACCACCGCCTGGGAAATCAGATAACGACGGAAATAGCGGGCATACGGCGATTTTTTATCATGCCGCTGCTGCCAGCTTTCTAAATACTGCTGATAACGTTTTGGATAATCGAATTTGAAGAATAACAGGCGTTCAATAATCAAAAACCATAACAGAGTGGACACCCATAAAATTACGGACAGGATGATACCGCCAGCCTGTAAAAATTCACGAATCAATTCAATTTGTTCAAACAAAAACTGCATTATTTTCCCAGTCTGCGGGTGATGATACCCGCGCTTTGTTCGTCAAGAATCTGCACCAATACACGACTGCGCGCGACCATCAGGCTATGTAAAAACAATAAGGGAATGGCAACGCACAAGCCGAGCATCGTCGTGACCAGGGCTTGAGAAATACCGCTGGCCATCAATTTTGGGTCGCCGGTGCCAAACAGGCTGATGGCCTGGAAGGTGGCGATCATGCCCGTTACCGTACCGAGCAGCCCCAGCAGTGGCGCAACAGCGGTCAGCAATTTAACCAACGATAGCCCTTGTTCCAGTTTCGGCACTTCACGGGTAAGCGCTTCATCGAGAATCAGCTCCAGCGTTTCGGTATCTTCGTGTTGATTTTGTTCGAGCATTTGTAAAATACGGCCAAGCGGATTGTCATCGCGCACATCTTCGGTAAGCAGCTGTTGCTCTATTTTTTTACCAATCAGCCCTAGCATCAGCAGACGATACAAGGCATAAACCAGGCCGAAGGCGCCAAGCCCCAGGATGATATAACCAATAATGCCGCCTTGATCGATGCGCTCAAGAACATTGGGTGCTTGCACCAGCATGCTTAGGATGACGCCGCGGGTCGGATCTATGCCTAAGGCAACCGGGCCTGTTTTAGCCTGGGTGAATTGTTCAGCCAGATCGACATATTTTTCACCCGGTTGCCGGGCTAATTCGAGCAAGCGGTGAATGTCGTGGTCGTATTGCAAATAATGACCATTCGAGGCCAGGACATTGAATGCACCGATACGATAAACTTTACTTTGTTGGGTTTCACCACGTGCCGTTTGTATTTCACTGTCGAAATAAACCACTTTACCGGATTCGGTCATTTCCTGTTGCAGCAAAAACCAGAGTTCTTCGAGTTGTGTAATGGTGGGCAGGGCTTTGCTGTCGGCCAGTTGCTTCAGTCTTTCCGAGCGTCCGGGCAGTTGCGCCGAAATGACAGAATGCGATAGATCAACGGCTAAATCGCCTGCAGCTTGTCGCGCCACGCCAAACAATTCGCCCAGTTCACCACTGCGGTCGTTGAGCTGGCTTTCCAGCTCGGCCAGGCGTTTTTCATTTTCTTCCAGCTGCGCCTTGAGTTTCTGACTCAATGATTTTTGATAATTCAGCTGCGCCTGAGCCTTTTTCAGTAACGCCTGCTGCTGAGTCTTTTCGGCCAGAAAGCGGGCTTCACGTTGCCGGTTTATTTTGGCTTCGCTGCTGTGTTCCCGCTTTACTTTTTGCAGTAACTGATCCAGGTCCAGGTGTTCTGCCGAGGCGGACAGGGTTAATACGTTGAGGACAATAAAAAGGATAATTTTCATTGTGCCGCCTCCGCTGCAGGAACCGGTAAGGTGAGTAAATCGGGCGCCATTTGTTTACGCGCAATACGCAGTCCTTTACTGACCGGACTGCGATATTTGCTGTCTAAAATCTGCCATTGTTTGGTTTCTTTATTCCAGAAGCCGGTTTCACTGCCGTCGAGTCGTTGAAAATAAAGCGCGACCCGGCCTAAACGTAAAAAATCGACCGAACTGGTTTTACCGTTCAAGGTAAGGTCACCGCGATAGGCTTCGATGGTCTGACCAAACTCGTTTTCAATTTGATAGGCTTCCAGAATACGGCGGTATTTTTCTGCATTGCTGATATCGGCACGTTGCATCATCTGCTGCAAACGCTCGATGCGTTGTTTGCGCTCTTCAGGCAGAAAGGGTAAGTCCAAGGCGACAAATTGCGCCAGATTGTCAAGCATGTTTAAAATCAGCGGTACGATTTCCTGCTGAGTCGTATCGATATCGTGTAACTGTTTCTGCAAGGAGGCGAGTTCTTGTTGTTGCGACTGCAGCATATTCTGTAGATACTGGTTGTATACTTTCAGGCTTTTGGTCTGATGTAATGCCGCGCGATATTGGTTCAGCATGCTTTGCGTTTTATCACTGATGCGGTCGATTTTTTGTTGCGATTTAGCTGCGGCTTGCAGTGTTTTGGTTTCGACCTGGACGGCTTGTGACAAAGGGTTGGCAGATAAGGCCGGCGCTATGAGCGATGTGAATATCAGCGCCAGATTGAAGCGACGTGTTGTTAAGAAGTCCATATCAAAATAGTCAGATTTAAGAAAAGTCAAGACTAACATAAATCATAATTATGGTGCTACATTTTGTCGCTTTTAAAACAGCATTTATTGAATAAAACAGGTAAAATAGAGGGCTTTATTGGAGAGTTGTCTGGTCATCAGCACCAGTTAACGCCATTTTATTACTCCGTACCTTTGAATTTATCAACAAACAACCATGTCCAGTCGATACAATATTGATGATTTAAGAATCATCAAAACGCAAGAAGTTGTGACCCCTACACAGGTCCATTCAGAATTACCCATCAGCGATAGGGCCGTGCAAACTGTGATGGATGCGCGTGCCGAAACCCATAAAATATTAAGCGGGGAAGATGACAGGCTACTGGTTGTTGTCGGGCCATGCTCCATCCATGACCCGGATGCGGCGCTGGAATATGCCGAGAAACTCAAAACGCTGAAAACAGAATTAAAAGATGATTTGTTGATCATCATGCGCGTGTATTTTGAAAAGCCTCGCACAACCGTGGGTTGGAAAGGCTTGATCAATGACCCTGATCTCAATAACACCTTCAATATCAATAAAGGCCTGAGAATGGCGCGCAAGGTTTTGCTGGATATCAATAACCTGGGTATGCCGGCGGCGACCGAATATCTGGATTTGATTACGCCCCAATATGTTTCCGATCTGATTTCATGGGGGGCAATTGGCGCACGCACGACAGAAAGCCAGGTACATCGTGAATTGGCTTCGGGGCTGTCTTGTCCAGTCGGCTTTAAGAATGCAACCGACGGTTCGTTTAAAATCGCTATTGACGCTATCAAAGCGGCGATGAGTCCGCATCATTTTCTGTCGGTGACTAAAGAAGGCCGTACCGCTATTTTTTCTACCAGTGGCAATGAGGATGCCCATATCATCCTGCGCGGTGGCAACGATGCGCCTAACTATGATGCGGTGAATGTGGAAAAAGTGGCCGAAGGGATGGAACAGGCCGGTTTAAGAGCCAATATTATGATTGATTTCAGTCACGCCAACAGTTTGAAACAATTTCAACGACAAATGATCGTCGGTGAAGATGTAGGAGAACAGATCGCCAGTGGTGATAAACGGATCATTGGCATTATGGTTGAAAGCCACCTTAAATCCGGTCGTCAGGATTTGATTGAAGGACAGCCTTTAACGTATGGTCAAAGTATTACCGATGGCTGCCTGGGTTGGGATGATTCGGAAACGCTGCTTAAATATATAGCGGAGAAGGTACGAAAAAGGCGTACGGTTGCAGCGTAAACCCAGCACCTCGTC
>CAYUAE010000118.1:0-6444 GCA_964442675.1 uncultured Methylomarinum sp. | reverse complement strand
AAAACCCATACTCCCTTAGCAGGGGAGCGCCTTCAGCCTCTCGGCCAACTCTCCTGAAACTGTTTATTCTTCAGAATTTGAAGAAGACTCTTCTTGTTCCTTTTTAATTCGTTCGTATATTTCTTCACGGTGTACCGAAATCTCTTTCGGCGCATTGACACCAATACGAACTTGATTACCCTTAACACCCAGAACGGTAACGGTTACGTCATCACCTATCATTAAGGTTTCTCCAACCCGTCGAGTTAAGATAAGCATAATATCTCCCTGCATCTATAAAATTACTGTTGACGAAAACGGCAACAGAGCCGCGTATTATACGTGCTTTTTTTATTAAAAAAAAGCTCTCTACATAACAAAAACACGAATACAACGTAAATATTTGATTTGTATTTCAATTACTGCTGCTAAATGGGTAGAGACGATAGCTTAAAAACCCATTCTAGCAATCCACTCCATGAATATAAGCATGCACCTATTTTCAGGTAGATGCACCACAAGACATGTATTCTATAAGTTTTTATTGTGTACAGAAAAAAGCACTATACCTGTTCTTTTTTATCTAAACCAAAAACACTATGCAAAGAACGTACCGCCAGCTCCAAATACTTTTCATCCACGACCACAGAAATTTTGATTTCCGAGGTTGAAATCATTTGAATATTGATTCCTTCGTCCGCCAGTGTTTTAAACATGGTGCTGGCTATTCCCGCATGGGAGCGCATACCGACACCCACGATGGAAACTTTAACAATATTATCTGCGCCTGTCACCTGTCTTGCACCGGTTTCCTGACACACTTGTTTCAGTATTTCCAGGGCCCGCTGATAATCATTTCGATGTACGGTAAACGTAAAATCGGTCGTGTCGTCATCGGCGATATTTTGAATAATCATATCGACTTCGATGTTTTGTTCCGCAATCGGCCCTAATATTTTTGAGGCGACACCCGGTAAATCCGGCACGCCGGTTACCGTCAGTTTAGCTTCGTCCCGATTAAAGGCAATACCAGAGATTAGGGCTTTTTCCATTTGTGATTCCTCATAGGTAATAAGTGTGCCATTACCTTCTTTAAATGATGATAAAACTCTTAATGCGACATTATATTTTCCGGCAAATTCCACCGAACGAATTTGCAGGACTTTAGAACCGAGACTGGCCATCTCCAACATTTCTTCGAAGGTTATTTTGTCGAGTCGGCGCGCCTTAGGCTCTATTCTTGGGTCGGTGGTATAAACACCATCCACATCGGTATAGATATGGCATTCATCGGCTTTCAGGGCTGCAGCTAAAGCAACGGCCGTGGTATCTGAGCCTCCCCGCCCTAAGGTGGTGATATTCCCTTTTTCATCGACGCCTTGAAACCCGGCCACAACAACAACCCGGCCTTGCTCCAGGTCCTGACGAATTTTGTGATCATCGATGTCCTGAATACGCGCCTTGGTGTGACTGCTATCGGTCAGGATTTTGACTTGACTTCCCGTATATGAGCAAGCATCGCAGCCAAGCGCATGCAATGCCATCGACAACAGCGACATGGTGACTTGTTCGCCAGTTGACAGCAAAACATCCATTTCCCGTTTACTGGGTTGGGCCTGCATTTCTTTGGCCAATGCAGTAAGACGATTGGTTTCGCCACTCATCGCCGAAACCACAACCACCAGTTGATGACCTTGGTCATGGGCTTTTTTGATTTTTTCGGCGACCGCTTTGATGCGCTCAACCGAACCCACCGAGGTTCCTCCAAATTTATAAACGTATAATGCCATTTTTTTATGCTTGTAATTGTTGCTTAACCCAGTCCGGGACATACTTTAGCGCATCTTCCAAAGCCGCTGGATCAGTGCCGCCGGCTTGCGCCATATCAGGACGTCCACCGCCTTTTCCACCAACTTTTGTCGCCACTGCATTCACCAAATCTCCAGCTTTGATTCGGTGGGTCTGGTCTTTGGTCACGCCCGCGATGAGCCCAACTTTATCACCATTGACGGTTGCCAAAACAATCGCCGCGCTGCCCAGTTTGTTTTTAAGTTGGTCCATCATCGCTCGCAAGGCCTTATTATCAACATCATCCAGCTTGACGGCTAAAACTTTGATGCCTTCCACATCGACCGCTTGTGCCGTCAATTCGCCGCCAGCACTACTGGCCAGCTTGGCTTTCAGGCGCTCGACCTCTTTTTCCAACGTTCGATTTTTATCCAGCAATTGCCGAGTTTTATCCAACACTTTTTCCGGGCTGCTTTTTAACATATGCGCAACCCCCATCAAGGCCTGTTCACGCGCATTCAGCCAGCTTAAAGCCGCTTCTCCTGTGACGGCTTCAATTCGCCTGACGCCTGAGGCAACCCCGGATTCACTGATGATTTTAAAGAGACCGATATCGCCGGCCCGATTGACATGCGTACCGCCGCATAATTCTGTCGAAAAATCACCAATCTTGAGCACCCGCACTTCATCGCCGTATTTTTCACCAAACAAAGCCATAGCACCGGCCTTAACCGCATCATCTTTGGCCATAATTTCGGCCTTGACCGGATTATTCAACCGAATCTGCTCATTGACGAGGCGTTCAACTTCAGCCAGCTCTTGTGCCGTCATCGGTTCAAAATGGGCAAAGTCAAAACGTAAGCGCTCTGCATTAACCAATGAGCCTTTCTGATTGACATGCTCGCCTAATACCTGCCGAAGTGCAGCATGCAATAAGTGAGTCGCCGAATGATTCAGTTCGGTTGCCTTACGTTTTGCTTGATCGACGCAAGGCTGGCAGGCCTCGTCACGGGACAGATGGCCTTGAATGACTTTGCCTTTATGCAAAAACAAGTCCGCACCCTGTTTTTGAGTGTCCGCCACCTCAAATACACCCGATGCCGTTTTAATAATCCCGCTATCGCCAACCTGACCGCCTGATTCGGCGTAAAAAGGCGTTTGGTCCAGGATAACAATACCTTCTTCCCCCTGCTCCAGACGCTCTACCGGTTCACCTTGCTTGAACAGGGCGCTGATTGTGGCCTGGTCTTCAAGTTTGTCATAACCGGTAAATTCTGTCTGGCTGTCATGGACAATATCCTGGTCATAATCGGCATTGAAACGCCCTCCCGCACGGGCGCGATCACGTTGCTTGGCCATTTCCACTTCAAAGCCTGCATGATCCACACTCAACCCCTGCTCGCGGGCATAATCGGCCGTCAGATCGACTGGAAAACCATAGGTGTCGTATAACAGGAACACCACATCGCCAGGAATAACCCGACCATCAAGCTTTTCCACGCAGGACTCCAGTACTTTCATGCCTTGCTCCAGCGTTTCGGCAAAGCGTTCCTCTTCTTTTTTCAACACCCGTTCAACCTGCTCCTGAGCCTGCTTGAGTTCAGGATAGGCATCACCCATTTCGTCGACCAAGGGCTTGACGAGCTTATAAAAGAAGGTTTCGTGAATGCCTAAGCGATAGCCGTGCCGAATCGCTCGACGAATGATACGCCTTAATACATAGCCACGCCCTTCATTTGAAGGCAAAACGCCATCGGTGATCAAAAAAGAACAGGAGCGGATATGGTCGGCAATGACACGCAATGAGCTGTTTTCCAAATCATCTACCGCCGCTAATTGCGCCGCATGTTTCAGAATATTCTGGAATAAATCGATCTCATAATTGCTGTGTACCCCTTGAACAACAGCGGCAATCCGCTCCAGCCCCATGCCGGTATCGACAGACGGCGCCGGTAGTGGATTCAGGTTACCGTCCTTATCCCGGTCATACTGCATAAACACCAGATTCCAGATTTCGATATAGCGATCACCTTCTTCATCCGGACTGCCTGGCGGTCCACCGGCCACCTCTTCGCCATGATCGTAAAAGATTTCGCTACACGGCCCGCAAGGTCCGACATCGCCCATCGACCAGAAATTATCTTTGGCGCCAATCCGGGAAAAGCGTTTAGGATCAATACCGATATCATCCAGCCAGATGGCTTCGGCTTCAGAATCTTCTTTGAAGACAGTTACCCAGAGTTTTTCAGGTGGGATTTCCAGCACCTGGGTCAAAAAATCCCAAGCGTAGTGAATCGCTTCTTTCTTAAAATAATCGCCAAAACTGAAATTGCCGAGCATTTCAAAAAAAGTATGATGACGAGCGGTATATCCGACATTTTCCAGGTCATTATGCTTACCGCCCGCCCGCACACAGCGCTGGCTGGAAACAGCCCGTTTGTAAGGTCGTGTTTCCCGGCCTAAAAAGACATCTTTAAACTGCACCATCCCGGCATTGGTAAACAATAAGGTCGGATCATTGCCCGGCACCAGCGAGCTGGAGGGCACGACTTCATGATCGTGCGCCTTGAAGTAATCTAAAAAGGCCTGACGCAATGCGGCGCTGCTCATTTTTTTCATAGGCTCGTCGTTCCTAACGCTCAATTTTAATCTTCAAATGTTGTGATAATTGTTTGATCAAGTCTGCACTAAATCCACGCTGTTGTAAAAACCGGTGACGCTTGGACCAGTCTGCCAGCGTTATCGGCGTCGACTGTGGATATTTATTCAGATAAACCTGTTCGATCACATCCAGCCAGGTCATGGCCATATCATCCAGCAGCGTATCCAGGTCAAGCGCAGCAACCCCTTTTTGCTGTAATTCGTAGCAAATTCTTACTGGACCATAGCCTTTCCGAATACGTTGCCGCGCAAAACTCTCGGCAAACCGGTCATTGCTTTGCCAGTTTTCTTGAGCCAGTTCGTCGATGACTATTTTAGCCTGTTCTGTATCCAAGCCCCGCTGCTTCAGTTTGGTCAGCAACTCTTTTTGACTATGTTCACGTCGCGCCAGCAGCCTCAAACAAACATCTTTAATCGTTTGTCTGGACTGTTCCACAATTATTCGGTCGCTTTATCATCATCTTGTGGCGCTTCCACTTCAGTGTCGCTGTTACCAAACACTTCAGCCCGAATAGCGTCTTCAACGGCTTTCGCTTTATCCGGATTATCTTTGAAAAATTGCTTGGCATTATCTTTGCCCTGGCCAATTTTCTGATCCCCATAACTGTACCAGGCGCCTGATTTTTGTATCAAGCCGTATTTAACGCCTAAATCGACCAGCTCACCATAAAACGAAATCCCTTCGCCATACAGAATTTCGAACTCAGCTTGCTTAAAAGGTGGTGCGACTTTATTTTTAACCACTTTTACCCGGGTTTCATTGCCGATCACCTCGTCGCCTTTTTTGATGGCCCCGGTTCGCCGGATATCAAGCCGTACCGAGGCATAGAATTTTAAGGCATTCCCCCCGGTCGTCGTTTCCGGATTACCAAACATAACGCCGATTTTCATCCGCAGCTGATTGATAAAAATAACCAGCGTGTTAGAGCGCTTGATGTTGGCCGTCAGTTTACGCAAGGCTTGTGACATCAGGCGTGCCTGTAAGCCCATATGCGAATCACCCATATCACCTTCAATCTCGGCTTTAGGCGTCAATGCGGCAACGGAATCGACGACGACAATATCGACCGCGCCGGAACGCACCAGCATATCGGTAATTTCCAACGCCTGCTCGCCGGTATCCGGTTGCGAGATCAACAAGTCTTCAACTTTCACCCCGATTTTTTCGGCATAAGATGGATCCAGCGCATGCTCTGCATCGACAAAAGCAGCTGTTCCGCCCATTTTCTGCATCTGGGCGATGGTTTCCAGTGTCAATGTCGTTTTACCTGATGACTCAGGCCCATAAATTTCAACAACCCGACCTCGCGGCAGTCCACCGCAACCCAAGGCAATATCGAGTGCCAGAGATCCTGTAGAAACGACCTCTATATCGCGACTCGCCCCAACATCGCCCAACCGCATCACCGAGCCTTTTCCAAATTGTTTGTCAATCTGCATCAGCGCGGCGCTCAACGCTTTTTTCTTGTTTTCATCCATAGTTACTTGCCTGAGTTCGTGTAAAACACTTGAGTCTCAAATGGCCTGAGAAACCGCCCCGGCTTCTCAGGCCATTTGTAACCGCTTATTATCACATAGAGCTGTCACTTGAAACAGCCCTGCATGAATAAATTTTAGGGTTTTTCCACCTTATAAATTCAGATATGATGGGCAGCTATCATTTAACAAGGTTAACCAACACAATGACTAAAAAAGGCTTGCAAAAACAGGTTCCTTATCTTTCAAGTCTTAGTTCCGATATTCCCGCAGGGCTTGTTGTTTTCCTCGTTGCGCTACCGTTATGCTTAGGAATCGCTCTGGCCTCCGGCGCACCTTTGTTTTCCGGCCTGATTGCCGGCATCATCGGTGGCACCATCGTCGCCGTTGCCAGTGGTTCACATGTAGGTGTCAGTGGACCGGCAGCCGGCTTGACCGTGATTGTATTCAATGCGATTCAGGAACTTGGTTTCGAAAGCTTTTTACTGGCTGTCGTTTTAGCCGGCTGCATTCAATTTATCATGGGACATTTGAAAGCCG
>CAYUAE010000117.1:0-6670 GCA_964442675.1 uncultured Methylomarinum sp. | reverse complement strand
CGAGGTGCTGGATAAATTTCCCAATGCTGAAGAAACTAATAAAATATGCATGATTCCTATGAGTGTTTACAACCTGACAATACACTTAATTGGATCTAAGTCACAGCACTAAATGTCGTCAACCTGCCCAATTAAAAGCACCGATAGCTCCAGAGTAATATTATTCATCCGCCTAAACGAAAAAAGGGGCATCAAGCCCCTTTTTCGCTTTGTGTTAGCTTAATTAAGCAGCAGGGTTTTCTTAACAATTTTAGGGGTTATGAAAATCAATAGTTCTGTGCGAGTATCGCTCACTTCTTTTTTTCTGAACATAAAACCTACGCCAGGTAAGTCACCAAAGAAAGGCACTTTATAAATCTGACTGGCTTCATTCTGTTCATAAACTCCGCCTAACACGACTGTTTCACCATCTTTAACCAGCGCATTGGTTCGAATTTCTCTTTTTGATATCCCCCCCGTACTAGTATCAGGACTATCTTTTTTAATCAATAGATCCATCAATACCTCACCGCTCGGCGTAATCTGCGGCGTCACATTCAGCTCCAACACCGCATCTATCAACTGTGTTTGTGTACCATTATTCTGACTGACTGTTTGATAAGGAATCTGCACACCTTGTTTGATAATAGCTTTTTCCCGGTTTATGGTCATGACTCTAGGGTTTGCCAACACCTCGCCTTTGCCGTTGTTTTCTAAGGCCTGTAATTCAAGGTTTAACACATAATCCGCACCTCTAGCCAAAGTCATTCCCAACGCACCAACTGGATGACCTTTAATGGCAGTCGCTGCCAAATCTACTAATGTATTATTTATTATCGCACCGCTGCCTGTCGTACCGGATACTGGCCCCAATCCCTTGCCAATTGCTTGTCCGCCACCAGCGCCTACAGCAAAGCTCCTACCGCTCCCAATATTAGCTTGCTTAGCCACACCAAATTTAACCCCAAGATTACGAGCAAACTCCGTCGTTGCAATTACAATCCGCGATTCAATCATCACCTGCCTGACGGGAATATCCAATTGCGCAATCATTTTATGAATTTCTTCCAGTTGTTTTGCCGTATCCCGGATAATCAAGGTATTGGTACGCGAATCGACTGTCGATGTGCCACGCGGTGACAACAAGCCTTGTTGCTGATTTCGCGTAGTTTGTCGATTAGTGGTTGAGGTTGAGGTTGAAGTTCTTGGGGTTAAAAACCCACCACCAGTCCCTGAGATCGAAGAAGACGTCGACTGTGAACGCACTACATTTCGACCCGATAACAAGGCCTGAATTTCTTCCGCTTTGGCATACTGGATCGGAATATATTCTGTTCTTAACGGCTCCAGCTTTTCAACGACTTTCTTGGCCGCAAGCTCCTCCTCTTCCATTTTAGTGATCTCTGCAGCCGGCGCAACGAAGATCACATTACCGCTTTGCCGTTTGGCCAGGCCTTTAGACTTCAAAACTAATGCCAGGGCCTGATCCCATGGCACATCATTCAGTCGCAATGTCACATTCCCTTTGACAGAATCGGCCGCAATAATATTCAGATTAGTAAAGTCGGCTAAAATCTGCAAAACGGAACGCACTTCAATATCCTGAAAGTTCAGGGTTAATTTCTTGCCGGTAAACGGGAATTTGCTTTTAATTCGAGACAGCTTCTCCGCCTCGCTTAATGGTCTGAACTCAACAGTCAACAAGCCTTCGGACTGGAATGATGAATATTCAAAATTTCCATCTACCGGCTTAATGCTGATGCTGACGCCATTGCCACGTTGCTTGGCGATAATACTGTGTACCGGCGTCGCAAAGTCCATCACATCATATTTCCTGGCCAAATTTGCAGGTAAACGGGTATTAAGAAAATTCAAGACCACTTTGTCACCACGCTCTTTGATGTCAACGATGGTATTTGGATTGGACAGTTTCAACAATAAACGACCCTCCCCTTTTGGTCCGCGCCTGAAGTCCAGGCCAGTAATTTCCTGCCGGGGCACCAATTTACTGATGACATCCTGCTTTTGTTGTTTCCTGATGTTTTTTTCTTTCAAGGCAACAGATTTGGCCGCATCCAATGTCAAAAAGAATTTTCCATGTATTTGTTGAGTCTTATAAGCGACCAGGTCATTCAAATTGACGATAACGCGCGTCCGGCCGCCGGCTTCTATCACATAAACATTGTTGACAGCGCCCTGTTTGACTGGAAAGCTTTTCTTGGCCAGATGGCTTTTAACGCCATTAAAATCCAGCGCAATCCGTGCCGGGTTATCGGTCTCAAAAATCTTAGGTTTTCCCACATCACCCTGCAAGCCAAGCACTATTTGCACCCGATTGCCCGCCAGGGTCGAGAATTGCAGATTTTCAATTGCCTTTTCCGTTTCAGCCATACTGTTCGATGCCTGCAAACAGAGTGCCAGCGCCAATAAAATTCCGCCCACGTTGATCATGCCGGATAATCCCCATTGCTGTTTATTTTGTTTCGTATACATCTGCCAACCCTTGAATTATTCTGCCAACGCTATCGTGACTTGCTGTTCACGCCAATAACCCGGTTTTTTATCCGGTACAATCTCGGTCAATTCAATCCTGTCTTCTTGAATGCGGACAATTCTGCCATAATTAGTCCCCATGTGATTGCCTTCCTTAACCCGGTGAATCGTACCATCGGCGGCTTTTATCAAAGCCCACAGTGTATGATCCATTTTGACGGTACCCACCATGCGCAACGAATCTAAAGTATAAAATTCCAGCTCTTCTTTTCGCCGGGTAATATCGGGTCGAATGCCACTGCCGGTGCCAATTTCAAAATCTTCTGTCTCGGCGACTTTATCGATTGGCCTGAAAGGATCACGCAAACCTTCCGGATTAAATAAAAAAGGTTCCACCGCTTTGATCTCGGGCAAAGGCTCTATCGCACTTTTAGGTCGCGCTTTCACTTCAGCAATATAGCGTTCAAGATCATCAAAGTCATTTTGAGCGCAGCCTGTCAGCGTAATTATCATAAACCAATAGCGCAGAGAAAAAGATTTTTGTAGACGCATTGGCTTCATGTCAGCGTTCATCGTCTTTTTCTCCTCTTTTTAGCGGTTTTTTTGTTCGACTGAGAGCCTTCATTGTAAGTTTTAACCACTGTTTTCATGGTTAATTTTTTATCTTTGTTCGGCGAGATAGAAACATCATGAACTGTCACAATCCGAGGCAATGAAGCCAAACCACTGACAAATAGACCCAGTTCTTCATATTTTCCAACCACTTCAATATGAATGGGAAGTTCAGAATAAAAATCTTTTCTGATTTCGCCACTGGGCTTGAACAATTTAAATTCCAGACCACTGGCCAACCCTGTCTGAGAAATATCGACCAGCAAATTGGCCACCTCCGCTTTTGTTGGCATTTGCTTGATCATTTCGCCTAAAGAGTCTTCTATTTGCGCCAGCTGATCACGATAATCCTGTAGATTAACAGCTTTTTTCTGCTTTATTTCAAACGAAGTTTTAAGTGATTTTTCCTTCTCCACCAATTGATCAAGTTCGGCCAGCTGATCGGTCGTAATATAGTAATAATTGGCGAATGCAACCGCTATACAGATAATCACAACCGTGGCGACTTTTACAGGAAGCGGCCAGGTGCCTGCGGCTTCAAAATCCCAATTGACTTCAGACAAATTCATGGTTTGCCTCCCGTTTGCGCTTTACTCTGCTTCTTCCCTTGAATAGCTGTCATGGTAAAATCATTTAATGCTTTAGTCCTCGAGCCTTTCCCTCTAATAAAGTTTAACTTAGGGGTATGCATCCACGGGGAGTTCTCTATTGCACGCATAAATGCCGATACCCGTGCATTTGATTGTGCCTTGCCGGCAAAAAACAGCTTCTTTCCTTTCTGCTCAAATTTAGTCAAATAAATGCCATCTGGGGTAACCCTAGACAGCTCATCAAATAAATGAACGACTTCGGGACGACTTTCCTGCAGTTTCTGAATCAATTCGATTTTTGTCAGCAACTTTTCCTTTTTGGTTTCGATATCTTTGATTTCCTTGATTTTCCGATTCAGAACATTGATTTCGGTTTGCAAACGTTGATTACGTTGTTCCTGATATTCCTTTTTACCTTCAATATGCATATAAATTGCAAACAAGACCGTACAGGTCAATGCGACAGCAAGCCCTATTGCGACTAAAAAGTCCTGTTGTTGCTGTTTACGCCGTTGTTCGCGCCAGGGTAATAAATTAATTCTGGCCATCAGTCAAAACTCCTCAACGCCAGTCCGCAAGCAATCATCATGGCAGGGGTATCATTGCTCAGAGCTTGCGGTTTAACCTTATTGGAAAGTGCCATATTGATAAAGGGATTAGCAATATAGGTCGGCATGCTGAGCTCTTGTTCTATCAACGCATCGATGCCGGCAATTGAGGCACAGCCGCCAGCCAGGACAATACTGTCAACCGAGCGGCTGGCGCTGGATGACACGAAAAACTGCATGGAACGCGCAATTTGCTGAACAATCGCTCGACGAAAAGGCTCCAGCACATCGGTTTGATAATTATCCGGCAGCCCGCCATGTTTTTTAGCCAAGCCCGCCTCTTCATAAGACAAACCATACCGCCGCTGAATTTCTTCCGTGAGCTGCCTGCCGCCAAAGCCTTGTTCGCGAGTGTAAATCGTTCGCCCTTCAAATAGAACATTCAGTGTCGTGGTCGTCGCACCAATATCGACAACGGCAACCGTTTCGTTTTCAGTCGATTCAGGAAACTGATCCTCTACCAGAGCAAACGCATTTTCCATTGCAAAAGCCTCGACATCGACTATTGCGGGCTTTAAACCGGCTATGGTCAAAGCCTCAACGCGATCCTGTACGTTTTCATGCCGACAGGCGGCAAGTAATACATCCTGCATTTCAGGATTCACTTCATTGATGCCTTGAACCTCAAAATCCAGATTGACTTCATCCAGAGAATAAGGAATATACTGATCGGCCGCCATCATGATTTCTTCTTCCATCTCATCTTCGCTCAAATCACTTGGCATTTGGATGATTTTGGTCATCACCGATGACCCTGATACGGCGACACAGGCTTGTTTGTTTCGTGTTCCCGACTGTTTTACTGCTGTCTTGATCGCATTACCGATAACTTCGGTATTGGTGATGTTCTTATCGACGATTGCATCCTGAGGCAATGGTGCAACAGCATAACTTTCGACCTTATATTTAATCCCCGTTTTGCTAAGCTCTAATAGCTTGACAGCCGCTGTACTTATATCGATACCCAGAACAACAGACTGATTCTTTCTAAACCAGTTCATGAAGAAGCCCTTATAAGATACTGTGTGATCTTGCTATTTATTTTCGACATGATAGAAGTCTTTTAAAAAAGCTGTTTGAGGCAAGTATAGCCGCGATTTATTTTTTTCCCAGAAAAATAACCGACTAATTCCAGTTTTCGCCAACTGGCTAACAAGAATATTGAGTTTCTAGGAGGTTGTCGGGTTTAGGGATTCGTGACGAGACGAGAGGGAAATCGAGGGTAGTTTTTCGATCTTTTAAGGCGCTTAAGGGGCTACACAACGAAAAAGATCGGAAAAATGGGCCGATTTCCCACTGTCGCAGTAGAATTTTCCTAAATCTGACAGCCTCCCAGGCTTAAAGGCCAACGTTGTACGACCTGATAATGCACACCATCCTCCAGACTTATGGATTCAACCAGGCAAAAATCCTGCGCACGCCAGTACACGGGTTCAAAATCAAGTTGTACTGTTTTTCGCACCTTTCGCGCCAATGTCACATGCGGACGATAGAGCCTGGATTCAGTACGAATCCCTGCCTCCTCAGCCCTGACGTTGATAGCATCGACTAACGCTAAAACCGGAGGTGGCGGCTCGGCAATCAAACATAAAATGCGCGGCTTGCGCCAAAAACTCAAGCGGTCAAATGTCAAGCTGACAGCTTGTGCCTGAATACTTGTACACAACTGCCGCAGCAAGCGTTCTGAATCGGCATCCACTTGCCCCAGAAAACTGAGGGTGACATGAAGATTTGATGACCTGACGGGTTTCATATCTTTGTCAGGCAATCGCCGACAAATCTGGACGATTTGCCGACGCACACCATCATCGGGCCACAAGGCAAAAAAAAGTCGTTTCATCATAAAAAAAGCTGTATTCCAAATAATCAGAATACAGCTTTTTCCGGCTTAAAAACAGAGCTGCCGCATTGCCTCCTTACAGACAGCTCACGCAAAGCAATGCACGAGCCTCAAAATCACTATCTCTCGTGACTGTTACTCTCAGCCCAACTTTGCCAGTACTTTGGCAACGGTTTCACCCATCGCCGAGGGTGTTGGCGCAATCGTTACGCCCAGCTCAGTCAGTCGCTCGACTTTTTCAGCCGCCGATTCACCGGATGATGAAATAATCGCCCCCGCATGCCCCATACGACGACCTTTTGGTGCAGTTAAGCCGGCAATATAGGCGACCAACGGCTTGGTCATATTTTCTTTAAAGAAAATACCCGCCTCGACTTCCTGAGGACCGCCAATTTCGCCAATCATGACGACCACTTTAGTGTCCGGATCCTGCTCGAATTTTTCCAGAATATCCCGATGCGAGCTACCATTGATAGGGTCACCACCAATACCTACTGAGGTTGAAATACCAATATCCAGGGCTTTCATCTGATCGGCCGCTTCGTACC
>CAYUAE010000116.1:0-6679 GCA_964442675.1 uncultured Methylomarinum sp. | reverse complement strand
TGCCGGGTGCGGTTACAAAAAGCGACGACCGACAGCATAACGGGGACTTCCACCAGAACACCGACCACGGTTGCCAGCGCGGCGCCTGATTCCGGGCCATACAAGGCAATCGCTGTTGCCACGGCCAGTTCAAAGAAATTACTGGCGCCGATCAGAGCGCCAGGTGCGGCGACATTAAAGGGGACATTAAAGACTTTCATCAAGCCATAGGCTAACGAAGAATTAAAATAGACTTGCAGTAGAATCGGGATCGCAATCAAGACGACGTGTATAAACTTTCCGGTGATGTTGTCAGCTTGAAAGGCGAAGATGAAAATCAGCGTCAGTAACAAGGCCAGTACGGTGATGGGATGAAAAAAAGCGATAAAGCGTTTTTCGAACCAGTCCAGGCCTTTCAGACGAATCAATACAATCCGGCTTAAGCTGCCCATGGCTAATGGAATAACGATAAACGCCATGACACTGTAAAACAATACATCATAAGGTACAGTCAGGTCACTTACACCATTGATCAGAAAGGCGACAATCGGTGCGAACAGGATCAGCATCAGTAAATCATTCAGTGAGACCTGAACCAGGGTGTAGGCGGGGTCGCCATCGGTCAGATACGACCAGACAAAGACCATTGCCGTACAGGGTGCAGCCGCCAGGATAATACATCCGGCGATATATTGGTCGGCCAATTCGGCACCGATGAATGGCAACCACAGCTGTTTAAAAAACAGCCAGGCAATCAACGCCATTGAAAAGGGTTTGACCAGCCAGTTGACAAACAGGGTAATCAAAATTCCGCGCGGTCGTTTACGCACATCCAACACACTGGAAAGGTCAATTTTCAGCATCATCGGGTAAATCATTAGCCAGATCAGGACAGCGATCGGTATGTTGATATGACTGTCCTGGCCAAATTCCAGTTTGCGCAGGCCGTCTGTAATCTCGGGGAATTGTTTGCCCAGGAAAATACCAATGCCCATGCATAATGCGACCCAGAGGGACAGATAACGCTCAAAAAAACTCAAACGCTTAGGCTCAGCTTGTACGGTGTTGCTATGTTGTGTGTTCATGGCGGGATGCCTGCCTATTGAATTTTTCCGATGTCGTTGAGTTTTTCAGTCAGGGCTTTTCCGGACATTTCCTCAAAGGGTAATGCCATCATGTGTTTGACGCGTTGCTCGAGAATGGCAAAGGTTTTTTCAAAGGCGGCAATTTTTTCCGTTTCTGTGCCTTCCACATGGCCTGGATCGGAAACGCCCCAATGTGCACGTACGGCCTGGCCTAAATAAGCGGGGCAGGTTTCCCCGGCGGCGTTGTCACAAACGGTGATGACAATATCCATCGGAATCGCTTCAAAGTCTTCCCAGGATTGGCTTTGATAACCTTCGGTCGGCAAACCATGTCTTTTTAAGGTAGCCAGAGCGCCTTCATTGATTTTGCCGATAGGATGACTGCCCGCAGAATAGGCTTTAATACGGCCTTTGCCATAATGATTCAGCAAGGCTTCGGTCATCACACTGCGACAGGAATTGCCGGTACATACCACTAAAACGTTATACGGTTTTTGAGTCATTGATAGAGTCTCCTAAAATTGTAGAAAGGAGTCAGCCACAACACGATGATTTTTTTTCATTCTGTGGACGACAGGCATATGGGTTTTCGCCATCTGAGTCAGCATCTGCTTCATTGAAGGTCGGAATATCGTTGAGTGAATGGAATGATTCCCAGGCAATGCCTTGCGGGTCTGTAATCCAGTATTTATCCGAACGGGTATAGCAACAGGCGGCGCCTTGCTGGGCTTCAATCGGTGCTTGAGTGGCATCGAGATGTTGTTTTATATCCTGCAATTCGGCTTCGTTTTCCGCCTGAATACCGAGATGATCGAGTCCAGTTTGTTGACTGCGATTTGAAATGGCAAAGTTGACACGAGGGTCATCAAGCATCCATTTGGCATAATCGTTATGAACGACGGTAGGCTGGCAGCCGAACAGGGTGCTGTAGAATTTGATATTTTGTTCAAGGTCTTCGACAGCGAGATGGATATGTAAGCGTTTCATGGTTTTCCTATAGGGTTAGTGTTATATATGAATAAACATATGTATTATCCAGTTTTCGCGTAGAAACGAGAAGCTGGAAAATGGTTAAAAAATTAGCCGCAAAGCAGTTTCTCAGGACGGTTAGCCATATGATGCAGGCGCTGCTGTGCATTTTTAAAGGCATCGCTTTGTTCAACTGCATTCAGCACATTGTCGAGCAGCGGCTTGCTCCAGTCGGGTAAAGTATCGCTGATTTGATAAAACACCCATTGGCCTTCGCGGCTATCTTGTAATAAACCGCATTGCCTCAATAATGCCAGGTGGCGGGATATTTTAGGCTGGGATAACGCCATTGCTGCGGTCAATTCGCAAACACAGAGTTTGCCTTCTTTCTGTAACAACGCGACACAATGCAAGCGCGTATCATCCGATAAACATTTAAAAAATTGTACAGGCGTCATAAGCAAAAAATATTCATATGCGAATAATCATATGTGATGAGCACGAAAAAAACAACTAAATATGAGTTGGAGGTCTAATAGTGTTCCCACGCGGGAGCGCGGGAACACTAGATGGCATAATTCCGGTGTTAATTTATACGCGGTGGAAGCTTGCCACCCGGTTGTGTTTTGACGGCGCAGAACTTGAATTCCGGAATTTTAGCCGCCGGATCAAGTGCTTCATTGGTTAACAGGTTAGCGCTGGCTTCGTTGTAACAGAACGCCATAAACAGACAACCACGTTGAATGCCTAAATCCGCACGCGCATAGGCGGCAATTTTCCCCCGTCTTGATTCAAGGGTAATCAATTCACCTGCTTTGACCCCCATTTTTTTCAGATCTTCAGGGTGTACGGTGACAACCGGATCAGGCTCGATGGCATCGAGAGTAGGGGAGTGTCGGGTCATGCTGCCGGTATGCCAATGTTCCAGTTGACGGCCAGTAATGAAAATCCATGGAAATTCATCATCCGGCATTTCATCGGCATGAATATACGGTGCTGGTACAAATTTACCTCGGCCCGATGCAGTTGGGAAGCCATCGGTAAAAATAATCGGTTGTCCAGGATCACCTTCTTTTTCCAGTGGATAGGTCAATGAATCTTCCTGCTCCAGTCGCTCCCAGGTCATTCCGGCAATACTGCCCATGGCCTGGCGCATTTCATTGAAGACATCTTCAGGACCCGAGTAATTCCAGTCGCAGCCTAAGCGTTTGGCTATTTCCTGAATAATCCACAGGTCTTGTTTGGCATCTCCGGGCGGTGTCACCGCCTGACGCCCCATTTGTACGCGGCGGTCAGTATTGGAAAATGTACCGGTTTTTTCATAGAAAGCGGATGCAGGCAGAATGACATCGGCGAAACCTGCAGTTTCAGTCAGGAAGATATCCTGCACCACCAGGTGTTCGAGTTTTGCCAAGGCTTCGCGCGCATGATTCTGGTTTGGATCTGACATAGCCGGATTTTCACCTTCGATATACATGCCAAAAACCTCGCCATTTAAAATGGCATGCAGCATTTCGACTGTAGTCAAACCGCGCTCTGGATCCAGCTTTGTCTTCCAGAGCTGTTCATATTTCTTTTGATAATCAGGGTTGTCAACCGGTTCGTAATCCGGGTAGACCATTGGAATCAAACCGACATCGGATGCGCCCTGTACATTGTTCTGTCCACGCAGAGGATGCAAGCCGGTGCCGGGGCGACCGATCTGTCCTGTCATCAGCGCCAGCGAAATCAGGCAACGCGCATTGTCGGTACCATGAATATGCTGGGAAACGCCCATCCCCCATAAAATCATCGAGGCTTTGGATGTGGCGTATAGTCGTGCAACCTCACGAATAGTGCTGGCGTCAATGCCACAAATCGGCGCGACTTTTTCCGGACTGTATTGCTTTAGATGCGTCCGTAAGGCGTCAAAATCTTCAGTGTGCCTGGCGATATAATCATCATTTTGTAGATTTTCATCCAGAATAACATGCATGATGCCGTTTAATAGTGCGACATCGGTATCCGGCCGAAATTGCAAGACATGGCTGGCATATTTTGCAATCGCCGTTCTGTTTGGGTCGATCAGAATGATTTTGGTGCCATTGGCTGCAGCATTTTTCATGAACGTGGCGGCAACCGGATGATTAACGGTAGGGTTGGAGCCAATGATGATGATGACTTCGGCCTTTTTGACATCTTCCACCGGGTTGGATACCGCGCCGGAGCCTAAACATTCCAGCAGAGCGACAACAGATGAGGCATGACACAGGCGAGTACAGTGATCGACATTATTCGAGCCAAAACCGGTACGAACCAGTTTTTGAAATAAATAGGCTTCCTCGTTACTGCCTTTGGCTGAACCTAAACCCGCCAGAGCTTTTTTGCCTTTGTTGTCGCGGATATTTTTCAGGCCATTGGCGGCAAATTCCAGCGCTTCTTCCCAGCTCGCTTCGCGAAACACTTTGTCCAAATCATTTGGGTCCAGCAGTTCGGTAGTTTTGGCTACGCCTTCTCGGCGTATCAACGGTTTGGTCAGGCGTAATGGATTATGGATGTAGTTGAAGCCATAGCGGCCTTTAACACACATGCGGAAATGATTGGTGTCACCATCACGGCCTTCGGTATAGAGAATTTTATTGTCTTTGACATGGTAACGGATCAAACAACCCACGCCGCAATAAGGGCAGGTTGAATCTACGGTTTTTTCAGGTACTTCCAGTCCGACGCCGCCCGCAGGCATCAATGCGCCAGTTGGACAGGCCTGGACACATTCACCACAGGCGACACAACTGCTTGCCCCCATAGGGTCACCCATATCGAAAACGATTTCGGAATGTGCGCCGCGATTGGCATAGCCAATCACATCGTTCATTTGCTCTTCGCGACAGGCACGAACGCAGCGGGTGCATTGAATACAGGCATCCAGGTTGACGGCGATAGCCGGATGGCTCAGATCACTTTCCGGTTGTTTCCGTGAAGGAAAGCGAGGCGTACCCACATCGAGTTTATCGGCCCAGATATCCAGCTCGGAATCACGTTTATAGGGTGATTTACCTTGTTCTGGCATATCAGATTTGAGCAATTCCAGCACCATTTTCTGGGATTTTACGGCGCGTTCACTTTGCGTCTGAATGGTCATGCCTTCGGTCGGCATGCGACAACACGATGGTGCCAGGGTTCTTTCACCTTCGATTTCAACCACACAGGCCCGACAGTTGCCATCCGGACGCAGTCCTTCCTTGTAACATAAATGGGGAATTTCTTTGCCCAGGCGTTGTGCTGTTTGCAGGATGGTTTCGCCAGGGTAGGCCGTTACCGATTCACCGTCCAGGTTAAAGCTGACGGTCGCTTCGTTCATAAATTCAGGATTTGCAGCCATGATTACTCTCTGTTCGGTGTTATTTCAATTCTTCTGGAAAATATTTGATCACGCAACGCAAGGGATTCGGCGCCGCTTGTCCAAGACCACAAATTGAGGCATCTACCATCACGCTGGAGAGTTCTTCAAGCAGGGATTGGTTCCAGTTTTTTTGTTGCATCAATTCAGCCGCTTTTGCGGTGCCGACGCGGCAAGGGGTACATTGACCACAGGACTCTTCTTCAAAAAACTTCATCGCATTCAGAGCCAGGTTGCGCGCTTTATCCTGGTCGGAAAAGATAATGACCGCCGCCGAGCCGATAAAACAGCCATGCGGATTCAAGGTGTCGAAATCCAGCGGAATGTCGCCCATTGACGCCGGCAGAATACCGCCAGATGCACCGCCTGGGAAGTAGCCGTAAAAGCTGTGGCCATCGAGCATACCGCCACAATATTCATCAATCAGTTCTTTCACGGTAATGCCTGCCGGTGCCAGATGAACACCTGGCTTTTTGACACGGCCGGAAACTGAAAAAGAGCGCAGTCCTTTTCTGCCATTACGACCATGTGAGGAAAACCAGTCAGGGCCTTTTTCGACAATATCACGTACCCAGTAAACCGATTCCATATTATGTTCCAGCGTAGGGCGGCCAAACAAGCCAACTTCAGCCAGAAAGGGAGGCCGCAGGCGTGGCATGCCACGTTTGCCTTCAATAGATTCGACCATAGCTGACTCTTCCCCACAAATATAAGCGCCAGCACCACGACGTAAATGAATCGGTGGCAAGCGATATTTATCGGTAGGCGGGTTAGCGGCTAAAGCGGCCAGTTCTCGTTGCAGAATTTGTCGGCAACCGGCATATTCGTCACGCAAGTAGATATAGATTTCATCACAACCGACGGTTAATGCAGCAATCAGCATGCCTTCCAGAAAACGGTGCGGATCACGTTCCAGATAATGTCGATCTTTGAAGGTGCCCGGTTCGCCTTCATCAATATTCACCGCCATCAGGCGAGGGCCTTTAAAGCCTTTGACGATACGCCATTTACGGCCGGCTGGAAAACCTGCGCCGCCGAGGCCGCGCAAACCTGAATCTTCCATTTTTTTGATAATGGATTCTTCGCTGATTTGGCCTTCCATCAGTTTCTTCAGGGTTTGATATCCCTGATCGGCCTTGTATTGCTCGATACTGATATAATCGCTGACGGGTGCGTTCACGGCCTTTTTTTGTTCCGTTTCAATATCGCTGTCGCAGGTGGCCTGATCTGCGCGGATTTTGCCGATGCCTGCGACCGTTGCGGTTGT
>CAYUAE010000115.1:0-6691 GCA_964442675.1 uncultured Methylomarinum sp. | reverse complement strand
AATCACTCGCGCGGTTATCAAGGTTAAAAGCGTCAAGCAGAGAATGTTGGAAAAAGGCTTTGGTTATGTGCGAATCAGCAGTTTTCAGTCCAGAACCGGTGAAAACCTGCTCGAGGCGATTGATGCCCTGAAAAAAGAAAATAAAGGTGCATTGAAAGGCTTGGTGCTGGACTTGAGAAACAATCCTGGTGGCGTGTTGAATGCTGCGGTTGATGTGAGCGATGCCTTTTTGGATAAAGGGTTGATTGTTTATACCAAGGGCCGGATTAAAAATTCAGAAATGCGATTTAATGCAGAGCCTGACGATGTGTTGAATGGTGCGCCGATAGTGGTATTGATCAATGCAGGATCGGCTTCGGCATCGGAAATTGTTGCAGGTGCCTTGCAAGACCATCATCGCGCTATCATCATGGGTGAAAAATCATTCGGTAAAGGGTCGGTGCAGACTATTTTGCCAACCAGTAATGGCGGCGCGGTAAAACTGACGACGGCGCGCTATTACACACCATCAGGGCGTTCTATTCAGGCTGAAGGTATCGAACCGGATATTACTTTGCCGAGAGTCAAGCTGGAAACATTGGCCGAATCCAGGTTTGAGCCGATTAAAGAGTCAAATTTATCGCATCACCTGGAAAATCCAAACAATAAAGATCATAAGGCTGATGTGGATAAAAACGACGATAAAAAAGAGTCTGAGTTGAATGTAAAAGACTATCCGCTGCATGAAGCGCTGACTTTATTGAAAGGAATCGCTATTTTGAAAGCAAAATAATTGCGCTAAACAGGCGATAAACGCACCGTTCAGCCCCTTGCTGTTTTTGAACCCTGACTCTTTTCCCGGAGGGGAGGGGGAATAAGGAGCACACGCTGAACGGTGCGTTTTGCGTTGTATACCACCAAAGGTTGATTATGTTGCTGGATTGGACGCAAATCGATACCGTTTTACTGGATATGGATGGCACGTTGCTGGATTTGAATTTCGATAATCATTTCTGGAAAGAATTTGTGCCACAGCGCTATGCTGAGCAGCATGGCCTCAGTCTGGCGCAGGCTAAGCAGCAGCTTGTGCCAAAATTTGCCGCGATGGAGGGGCGGCTCGAATGGTATTGTCTGGATTATTGGAGTGAGCAACTGGCACTGGATATTGCCGGCCTGAAACAGGAAATCTCGGGGTTAATTGCCGTGTTGCCGCATGTCACTGAATTTTTACAGGCGGTGCGTGATTCAGGCCGCAGGCTTATCCTGGTGACCAATGCTCATCGCGATAGTTTGGGGTTGAAAATGGATAAGACCCGGCTTCATTTGTTTTTTGATGCCATCGTGTGTTCACATGATTATGGCTTTGCCAAAGAGCAGCCAGGCTTTTGGGCGGCATTGCAGCAGGCGTATCCATTTAAGACTGAGAATACGTTGTTGGTGGATGACAGTATTGCTGTGCTGTCCGCCGCCAAAGACTACGGTCTGCAACATCTGATTGCAATCAGCAGACCGGATAGCCAGGCAGAAAAAAAACTTATTCAGTCGTTTCCTTCGATTGAGGATTTTCGCTGTTTGTTGCCGTTACCGGCGGTTTCGTAGAGCGGGGCTTTTTTCTTCGCGCCTGAGCGGGTTTGTTGCCCGGCTGTTTTCGGTATTCGCGGCGCTTTTCTGCAACAGGTGGTTTCAGGTCTTGGGCTAAAATATCATCCGTAATAGCTGATACCGGAACTTTTTCACCGATATAGTCTTCAATGTCCGGCATTGAATAGGCATATTCCTCGCAAATAAAGCTGATTGCAACGCCGGATGCGCCAAATCGGGCTGTTCGGCCGATGCGGTGGACATAATCTTCGACATCTTGCGGCAGATCGTAATTAAACACATGCGAGACATCGGGGATATGCAGTCCGCGTGCGGCGACATCGGTCGCAATCATAAGGTTGACCCGATCTTCCTGAAAGTCATTCAGCAAGCGCTGACGTTTGTCCTGAGGGACATCGCCGCTGAGCAGGGCCACCCGATAATCATTGCCTTGCAGATAACGATTTAACAATTCACCACAGCGTTTGGTGTTGACAAAAATGATACTGCGAACCGGTTTTAGCTGTTGCAGCAAACCGATAAGCAAGGGTATTTTTTGTTCATTAGACGGACAATAGGCAGTTTGCTGTATCGCTTTCGAGGTGACCTCTTCCGTTTCTATTTTGACAATAACGGGATTGTTCATATGCTCGTAAGCTAATTCTGTGACCTTATAGGACAGGGTGGCCGAAAACAGCATATTCAAGCGTGTCTCAGCCGGCGGCATACGGCGCAGTAAAAAACGGATGTCTTTAATGAAGCCTAAGTCAAACATACGGTCGGCTTCATCCATAACCATGACCTGTATATTGTCCAGGGTAAATGCTTTTTGTTTGTAAAAGTCGATAATCCGGCCCGGCGTGCCGATAATGATATCGACATTTCCTTTCAGGCTGTTAAGTTGTTTTTGGTAATCGGTACCGCCATAAATCAGTGCGAAATTCAGGTCGAGATAAGTACTCAGCAGTTTTGCATCTTTATGAATCTGAATGGCAAGTTCCCGGGTCGGTGCCAATATCAGCGCTCTGGGATTTTTATTTTTTTTGTTTTTATCATTGATCAAACGCTGAAACGTCGCTAACAGGAAGGCTGCAGTTTTACCCGTCCCTGTCTGGGCTTGCCCTGCAATATCTTTATCCCGGAGCGAAATCGGCAGGCAACGATCCTGGATTGGCGTACAATGAATAAATCCGGCTTCTTTGAGGCCCTTGACGATAACGTTGGAAAGTTCCAGGTTACTGAATTTTGTTGCGGTTAAATGTTCTTGTTTCATGGCTATAGAATAACGTAAAAATGCGTTGGACTAAAACCAATGAGGCTATTTCTGCAAGATAAGATCATAGTCGGCTTGTTAATGACGCTATCGTCCCCCATATTCGAAACCTGAATAGAACTGATTTTAAGGAGGGTTAAGGTGAAAGTGGTTAAAACACTTTTGTTGATAATTGCACTGGTGACACTCAGTGCCTGTACTGAAGAGCAACAGAACAAGTTGTCCAGAATAGGGGTAACCTGGCTGGAAGGTGATTATAAGGTGACCTATGCCGAAGGTGGGCACGTTAAATCCTGGATAGTCAAAGGCGGTAAGGTGACTTCCGAGCCAGCAAAGGGCTATTATTATTTCTGGGCCAGGCAAAATGGTGAAAAGACTTATGTGCAGACACCTATTGAGCGGACTTATATCGAAGAAATTCCTTGATATTTCCTATTCGTGACTCTGTGGTAATTTAACTGTGCACTGAGCTGAAGGGCGTGGTGTATGCGTCTAAATTGCCTGTGAATCCAATGTCTTGCCTTTTATTGGAAAATGTTGGAATTCACTTGCATTGGAATGTTAAGCAATCATTCAGCTTGGCTCAGGCCAAAATCATTGACAAGCGGATTGCATGTCCCTATAGTTTCAAATTTTAAAGTTATTGGAGAATAACGTGAGTGACTTAGTCCTTCATGTATCGGATGCTGATTTTAACGATAAAGTTTTGAATGCTTCGGAGCCTGTTTTGGTCGATTATTGGGCTGAATGGTGTGGGCCTTGTAAAATGATTGCGCCTGTTCTGGATGAAATTGCAGAAGAATATAAAGGCAAGCTGATCGTTGCTAAACTCAATATTGATGAAAACCCTGAAACACCCCAGCATTATGGTGTTCGTGGTATCCCGACTTTAATGCTGTATAAAAACGGCGATGTCGAAGCGACTAAAGTGGGTGCTTTGTCAAAATCACAATTAAAGGATTTTATCGATAATAATCTTTGATAATTTCAAACGATCTGGCCTTTAGACTTGGCCAGATCGTTATTTTACGTTATAATTCCCGAGTGCGGTTTTCTGCGCGCCATAATAAAATCTTCCAACTAAAAACAACCTTTCTGCAATATGCGACTTTCTGTCGTGTTGCATTTCTTATATCTATCTTTCGATCAATATGAATCTTACCGAGTTAAAACTTAAACCAATTAATGAACTGATAACACTTGCCGAAGAGAACGGCATTGAAAATATTGCCAGAGCCCGCAAACAGGAGCTTATTTTTTCCATTCTAAAAAAACTTGCGAAGAATGGCGAAAGTATTTATGGCGATGGTGTGCTGGAGATTCTGCAGGATGGGTTTGGGTTTTTAAGAACCCCTGGATGCTCCTATTTGGCAGGCCCCGATGATATTTATGTATCTCCCAGCCAAATTCGCCGCTTTGGACTCAGAACCGGCGATACGGTCAGTGGAAAGATTCGCCCCCCGAAAGATAGTGAACGCTATTTTGCTATGCTCAAAGTTGAAAGCATCAATTTTGAAGCCCCTGAAAATGCCAAACACAAGATTTTATTTTCCAACCTCACACCGCTTTTCCCCAATCAACGCTTCCGGTTAGAACAAGGCAATGGCACCAGTGAAGACCTGACTGGCCGTGTGATTGACTTGATTGCGCCCATCGGTAAAGGCCAGCGTGGCTTGATCGTGTCACCGCCTAAAGCGGGTAAAACCATGATTCTGCAAAGCATTGCGCATGCCATTGCGGAAAATAACCCGGAATGTTATTTGATTGTTCTGCTCATTGATGAACGCCCTGAAGAGGTGACAGAGATGGAGCGCTGCGTCAGAGGTGAGGTGATTTCAAGTACCTTTGATGAGCCTGCAACGCGTCATGTTCAGGTGGCGGATATGGTGATCGAAAAAGCCCGCCGCCTGGTTGAGCATAAACACGATGTTGTCATTCTGTTAGACTCCATCACCCGTTTGGCCAGAGCCTACAATATGGTTGCGCCCTCATCGGGTAAGCTGCTGTCAGGCGGTGTCGATGCAAATGCTCTGGAAAAACCAAAACGTTTTTTTGGTGCCGCACGGAATATTGAAGAAGGCGGCAGCTTGACAATTATTGCGACAGCCCTGGTGGAAACCGGTTCGCGTATGGACGAGGTGATTTTTGAAGAATTTAAAGGCACCGGTAACATGGAGTTGCATTTAGAGCGTAAAATCGCCGAAAAACGGATTTATCCTGCCATCAATATCAATCGCTCGGGTACACGACGGGAAGAGTATCTGGTCGATCCCGATGAATTGCAGAAAACCTGGATCCTGCGCAAGATTCTACAGCCGATGGATGAAATGGCCGCGTCAGAATTTTTGTTGGACAAACTGAAGCAATTCAAGACGAATGCGGAATTTTTTGATTCGATGAAGCGATAATTAAAAAAGGGTGTGGAAGATTATTCCACGCCCTTTTTTATCCGGATTTACCAATAAACCCGACAGCCTCCTAGTTTTCTTTTTGCGGAACATAGCCTTCAGGCATTTCGAAGCCGCCTGAAAACAAGAATTTTTCTCTTTCTTGCTCCAGAATTTTTTTGGCTTGCGGGTCAAAACTGGCTAAACGTTGTTCATTGATAATCATGGTCTGCATTTTCAGCCATTCCTCCCAGGCCTGTTTCGAGATATGCTCAAAAATCTGCTGGCCTTTTGGGCCTGGGAATGGAGGCTCGTCCAGTCCTTCTGCTTCAATCCCCAGTTTTACACATTTAATCATTCTCACCATTGATTTTCCTCTGTATGTTCTTGCAAAATCCGCTTTATGGGTGCGGGTAAACCTAATGAATGAATCACATCATTCTTATACCAGACTGCGTTATCTTGTTCCATCACAAAGTTTTCAGGGTTTTTCCCTCTCACCAGCACTGTTGAATAATCCAGGTGATAATGGGAAAACGTATGCCGCTTGTCGGGAAGCTGCTCAATGATATTAAAGTCATTACAGTGTGAGCGGCACCAGTATTCCAGCGATGAAAAATCATCAAACTCAGGCAGAGACCATAATCCGCCCCAGATACCGGCCGGAGGCCGTTGTTGTAATAAAATCTGGTTTTGATTGTTTTTTAAGCACAAAAAAACACATTGTTTAACAGGGAGCGTCTTACGCGGTCGCGTGGTCGGCAGTTTTTCGGTTTCCTGATGATGAAAGGCATAGCAATCAGGTTGCAGAGGGCAAGCAGAGCATACAGGCTGGCGGCGTGTGCAGACGGTTGCGCCCATATCCATCATGGCTTGCGTATAATCTGCCGTCCGCTGCTGAGGCGTAAGGCGTTCACTGATTTGCCATAGCTCCTTGCTGACTTTGCTATCCCCGGGCCAGCCATAGATGCCGTGAAAACGACTTAAGACACGTTTAACGTTGCCGTCTAAAATAGCGTGAGGCTGGCCAAAGGCGATGCTCAAAATAGCACCTGCAGTGGAACGGCCGATGCCAGGCAAGGCAACGACATCTTCAAAAGTCTGGGGAAAGATGCCGTTATGCTGCTGTTGAATCAGCTGTGCCGCTTTATGCAGATTCCTGGCGCGGGCATAGTACCCGAGGCCGGCCCAATGCGTTAAAACATCATCAAGGCTGGCCTGAGCCAGTGTCTTGATATCGGGGAAAGCGTGCATAAACTTCTGATAATACGGAATTACCGTGGTGACCTGGGTCTGTTGCAGCATGATTTCAGAAATCCAGACCCGGTAGGCACTAATAGGCTGTTGCCACGGCAAATCCTTGCGTCCATGCCGGTCAAACCAATCAAATATCCGCTGCTGAAAGGCTTTGTTGTCCATAGGTTTCACTTGGCTCAGAAAAAACTTTTCAGTAAATCAGCGGCGCCTGTCC
>CAYUAE010000114.1:0-6768 GCA_964442675.1 uncultured Methylomarinum sp. | reverse complement strand
GCTCCTAGAAACGGTTCCCGGGGTGTGATGGGAGTGAATATTCAAGATTAAAAACCCGAACCGCGTAACATCAGTGACTAAAAAGCCAGGCAGGATGGGTTTCGCTATCGCTCTACCCATCCTACGGTGTCTATGCGTGGAGATATAAGCCTAATGACAAGGAAACCCTGCGCTGTGCCGGGTATCGTGGGTGGCATTGTGGATGACCTCGATAGGGGATAGAGCGGTGACAGCAAAGATGGAAAAGCCCAGTAATGCAGCCGCTAAAAGCTGGATCGACTTGGCCGACAGTGACGTTTGTTCGAGTGTTTGTTGCGTCATGATAAAACCTGTTTATGTGTGTTGATCAAGTGACAAAATCCATTTGCGCGTAAAAACAGCGCCGACTTCACCAATTATAAGCCATAACAATGCATTGGCAATACTGGTTTGCAGGATGAATTGATGCCAGAGTTCGGTTAATTGGGCCACAGCGACCGGGTCAGGATTGGCGAAGCCATGGGTCTCCGGATTCGGTGCGCCTAAAAGATGGGGCGCAATCAATATGACAATACCGACTGTTTTAAGCGGAATTTTGGCAAACACAACAAGCCAGAGTCCTGCGGCGGTAAAGATTACGGCAATCAGCCACCACAGTTGTCGGCCGACCAGTGATGACGTTTCCATGCCAGGGATTTCCGGTGGCAGACCTAAGGCCGGAGCCACGAAAAAACACAGATAACCGGCAATGCCCCAGCCTAAGCCCTGTAACAGTGTCAGCTTGCGTTGCGTTGCCATGGCGCTGATCAGCATCAGGCTAAAGGCGAAGGCGGTCAAAAAATCGGCAGAAAGGGTAAACAGACTGCGCTCAATACCGTCTTCTGGCGCCCAAGGTGGCTGGCTTTGAGTCGCTTCTGGCAGTTCAAATGTTTCGGCATCCAGGATGATCGGTGTGACCATCAGCTCCTGATAAACACTAAAGGGAATAGTCGCGATCAGCGCGGTAAAAAATGCGCTTAGAAGTGTGGCTCTAAAATACATTTCGGTTTCCTGGTTTTCTAGAAAGTGACATTTAATTGACCTGCAAAAGTGCGTGTCGCCGTTCAGTTTACTGGGGCTTTGTTGCATAAATCAAAAAATACTTCAAAAGCAAAGAGTTACAAAATAAAGTAATTTTGTGAATTTCCTTTTAAATCAATTGGTTATGAATAATTATGCAACAAAGCCGTTTACTGGAATAAAAATAATCAATCCATAGCAAGTGATTTCATTGATAGCATCGACTTTGAGCCGACGCTAAAGAAGTCCTGAATTGGCAGGCGAATGTTGCGTCACTGTCCTAAAACCCGAGCAATGGCATCTTGCCAGAAATTTAATGGCGCTACGACAGGCTCCGGGCAGCTGTCGTAGCCCTGATATTCGATGCCTTTGAAGACATCGTTTTTTAGCCATTGATAGGCATCGGGGGAGCTGATTTTAAGTCGCTCGGGAATTAAAATATACTGCGCAAACAGTTCGGCCAGCTTTTCCTGAATACGGCCGTTATAGCGCCCTTCATTGACTTCCCATAAATATTCAAAGGCTTCGAACCATCTTGAGGGCCATAAGGCGAGATGGGCCTGGCGGATTTTGCGGCTGGTTTCGCTATCGGTGGATATTTTGCGATACCAGTAGAAAAAAAACAGTTCATCCTCGCCATTCCAGAAATGGAAATTATCGATAGTATGGGCGATTTCATGGATCAGAATGGGCAGTCTGAAATCGACCCGATATTCTAAGCCAATATCCCGGTACAAGTTGCCATCTTTCGCTTTATCGAAGGCTTTGGCGGTAAAAATAATTAAATTTTGGCCACTGAAGACCTGGGCGACTGTTTCACCGCGGTATCCTGTGCCCGGTACCATCATTAACGGTTTGGTCTGGTCTGTCCAGGTGCTGGTGTCATAATCTTTTGGGAAGGCGTCATGAATCAGGGAGCGAATCTGGATGGGGAGGTTTTCGAGTGCTTTGTTAAAGTTCTGATACGGTTTTGCATGATTGATTTCACGGCGAAGAAAGGGGGGGATTTTGCGGATGCCTTTTTCGAACACGCGCAAGTGATCGGCATTAAAGCGTGGCGATTGATAATCATCACTGTGTTTGATGATCAGTTTAGTATCGTAAAATAAGGCTAATGCGCGGGCGGCGGCATCTTCGTTGTCCCAGTAAAGGTTTAACACACAGCGTTCCGGTTCTGCCCGGTGTTGGCATTGTTGTCGGAAATCGGCCAAATCGGTCAGGTGGTCAGGGTGAGTATGATCGGTCAGTACTTGTACTGAATATTTTTGTAAATCCGGGTTGTGCTGCTGATAAAAGTCGATGATTTGTTCGAGTTTCGCCCGGTTAAAGTAGCCTTGTTCATGCGTTGTACAAATCAGGCTGTTATCGGTGGACAGGGTAAAAAAACGATTCTGAAACAAGGCTTCAGGCCGGGCGGTTTCGGCCTGGCCATACGGGCTGAAAAAGAGCATAAAAATGAGATTGAGCCAAGGTATTGGTATACTCAGCTTTATCATCGTGGGCTTATTCGTCCAGGCCGGTGATATTCCAGATACGCTCGATTGGTGTCGGATTTTGTTGATCTAATGGTGGCGGGCCGTCTGGATAGTTTTGTTCGTACACACGCTTGGCATCGGCGGCTAAATCGGCCAGTTGCAGCTTGTCATAGGCTTGTTGCAAAATGAGCAGTGCATAAGGTACTGCAGGCGTTCGTTGATAGTTTTCGATGACATAATTGGCGCGATCGGCAGCGGCAATATAAGCACGGCGACGCATGTAAAAGCGGGCGATATGGATTTCCTGTTTGGCGATATTGTTTCTGAGCGCAACCATACGCTGTTTGGCATCGCCGACATATTGACTGTTGGGAAAACGACGGATCAACTCAGCAAAGTTTTCATACGCTTTCATCGCATCGCTCAAATCACGCTGTGAGCGGTCTGTTGGTAAAAACCGGTCCAGAAAGCCGATACTGCGGTTGTAATTGACCAAACCTTTTAAATAATAGGCATAATCGACATGCGGGTTACGCGGATGCAGCTTGATGAAACGATCGGCGGCGGCCAGTGCGGCTTCCGGGTTATCATTTTTAAAATAAGCATAGGCGACATCAAGCTGGGTTTGGGCGGCATACTGGCCAAATGGATAACGTGCTTCCAGTGCTTCATATAATTTAATGGCCTGGTTGTAGTTTCCCGCCTTCATTTCAGCACGCGCCTTGTCATGGAATTTTTTGGCATCCCAGCCGCTGTAATTTTCTGAGTCATCGGCGTTTTCGGACGAACCTAAAGATTTTAATGTTTCGCAGGCCGGTAACAGGAAGATGATGACACAAAGTAACAGAAGTTTTGCCAAAATAAATCGCATAATAATGAAGACACGTTGTAATATAGACAGTTTTTCGAATTTTATACTAAACAGGGAGGACGTGAGTAGCTGATTTCCTGAGTATAACGTAAGTTAGGACAAATATGGCGATTTTGACAGCAAAAGTCCCCGATACGCTGGCGGGTAAGCGATTGGATCAATGTTTGGCAGCATTGTTTGGCGATTATTCGCGCAGCAAGTTACAAACCTGGGTCAAGGCCGGGAAGGTCCTGGTCGATGGGCGCCAGCTCAAGGCCCGCGATAAACTGGAAGGTGGTGAAACCATCACCCTGGATGCAGAAGCTGAAGTGGTAATGGAAACTGAAGCCGAAGATATTCCGCTGGATATTGTCTATGAAGATGAATCCCTGTTGATTGTCAATAAGCCCGCCGGCCTGGTGGTGCATCCGGCGGCCGGAAACTGGCAGGGTACATTGGTCAATGCCTTGCTTAACCATGCACCGGCACTGAATACCTTGCCCCGTGCAGGTATTGTGCATCGGCTGGATAAAGAAACCAGCGGCCTGTTGATGGTGGCCAAAACATTAAAGGCGCATCACAGTCTGACCACACAATTACAAGAACGCAGCATTAACCGGGAATATTTGGCATTGGTCAAAGGCTGGATGACGGCGGGCGGTACCATAGATGAACCGATTGGCCGCCATCCAGTAGATAGAAAACGCTATACCGTCCGTGCCGAAGGCAAACCCGCGGTGACACATTACCGGCTGGTACAACGTTTTAAACGTCATACCCTGATTCGAGTCAAGCTGGAAACCGGCCGCACTCATCAGATTCGCGTGCATATGGCGCATATTAAATATCCACTGGTCGGTGATCCGGTCTATGGTGGCCGTTTTCAACTACCGGCAGGATGCAGTGAAAAACTGGAACAGGCTTTGCGCAGCTTTAAACGTCAGGCCTTGCATGCGACCTTGTTAGGGCTGGTTCATCCTGAAAGCGGCGACTATAAGGAATGGCAACAGCCATTACCGGATGATATGCAAAACCTGCTCGATGTCCTTGCCGAAGATGACCTGGATTGAGCCGGACTGGCCGGTGCCGGCCACGATTCATGCCGCCACCACGTTGCGAGACGGCGGTATCAGCCAACCGCCTTATGCCAGTCTGAATCTGGCGGCTCATGTGGGTGACCGCCCTGAGCATGTTGCCGAAAACCGGCGCATTATCCGACAGGCGCTGCAATTACCGGCCGAACCCTTCTGGCTGCAACAAACGCACAGTGCTAAAGCCGTCCCGGCAACAGCCGGCATGCCGCAGATTATGGCGGATGCCAGTTTCAGCCGGCAAGCGGGGGTTGTCTGTGCGGTGATGACGGCCGATTGTTTACCCATTTTACTGGCCGACGAACAAGGCGAGACCATCGCCGCCATCCATGCCGGTTGGCGTGGGCTGGCAGGCGGCATTATCGACAACACCCTCAAGCAGTTGCCGGACCATCGTTATCTGGCCTGGCTGGGGCCTGCCATCGGGCCGGATTGTTTCGAAGTTGGCGACGACGTCAGAGCGGCTTTTGTTCAACGGGATAGTGCGTTTGAAACCGCTTTCAAAAAACAAGGCGACAGCAAATGGTTGGCCGATATTTATCAACTGGCGCGTATAAACCTCTGGCAACACACTATTGACCAGATTTATGGTGGCGATCGATGCACGGTCAGCGAGCCGGATTGTTTTTTTTCATACCGTCGTGACGGCCAGACCGGCCGCATGGCAACGTTAATCTGGAGAGATTAAACGTGGATTTAATGCTTGTTTTTATCATTATATTTACCGCAGTTGGTGGCGTGCTCAGTGTATTGGCGGCCGCCATGTTTTTATTGCTTTCCGATACACGTCGAGAGCAGGTTTTGCCACATGGAATCAGTTTTGCCACCGGCGCATTGCTGAGCGCATCATTCTGGGGGCTTATTCCTCATGCTTTTGAAGAGGTCGAGCCGGAACAGATCCACGCCGTCTCCGGCACGATTCTGGTGGGTATTTTGCTGTTTTTTACCCTGGAAAAATTACTGGTCTGGCGCCATTGTCATTCCCATGCCTGTGAAGCGCATAGCGATCAGGATGAGCACGCCAGACACTCGGCCGGAACCTTGATTATTATCGGCGATGCCATTCACAATTTTGTCGATGGCATTCTGATCGCCGCCGCCTTTCTGACCGATGTGCAATTAGGTATCGTCACCAGCCTGGCCGTCGCCGCGCACGAGATTCCGCAGGAAGTCGGGGATTTTGCAATTTTACTGCACAGCGGTTACAGCAAACGCAGCGCCTTGTTTTATAACATTTTATCCAGCCTCACCACCGTCATTGGCGGCATTTTGGCGTATTATTCTCTGGCAGACTTACATCAATATCTGCCGTATTTCCTGGCTATGGCTGCCGCCAGCTTTATCTATATTGCTGTCGCCGACTTGATTCCATCGCTGCATGAAAAAACAGACATAAAAACCTCACTGCAACAAATTTTCTTTATCGCTGCCGGTGTGCTGTTGATATATTTCTTCCATAGCCTGGCGCATAACAATGAACCCCATGCAGCGGGCGAGCCTGTGATAATCGAGGACGCGCATCAATGAGAATAGATAAAGAACACATAGAGGTATTGAAAAACAGCTTGAAATCCTTAGATCCTGCCGCGCATATTTATCTTTTTGGCTCCAGAACCGATGACAGCAAAAAAGGCGGGGATATTGATTTACTGATACGCAGTAAAAAACTGAAGAAATCAGATATCCGAAAACTGAGACTGGATTTTTATCAAAAATTTGGCGAACAAAAAATAGACATCATCCTGGATGATGGTCAGCAAAACAGCGCCTTTATCGACAAAATAAAACAACACGCCATTGAGTTATGAATCATAGTCAACGCATACTGATTGAAAATATACGGGCTCTGGAAAAGCAATATTACTGGCTGGAACGGTCTTATTCAATTTGTCGAAAAATACCGGTCAAAGAAAAATATAAACCAGAAGAAATGGACGCCCTGGAAACCTTGTGTTCTCGTTTTTCCCGAAGCATTGATTATCTGATCAGAAAGGTTTTTCGTTCAATTGATGATGTTGAGTTTGAAAATCAGGGAACATTACTAGATGTTGTTCATAATGCCGAAAAACGAGGCCTGATCGAATCGACTGAGCAAATGAGAATCCTCAAGGAAATAAGAAACGAAATCGCCCACGAATATATTCAGGAAGGCCTGCAACAGCACTTTACCGACGTTCTGGAAAATACGCCAACGGTTCTCGACATCATGAAAAAAACGATGGCTTATTGTCAGCGCTATAAGCTAAAAAACGCATAGAAAATCATGCATATTTTATTAGTTTCTTCAGCATTGGGAAATTTATCCAGCACCTCG
>CAYUAE010000113.1:0-6775 GCA_964442675.1 uncultured Methylomarinum sp. | reverse complement strand
AAACAGCGACAAATTCTGTACCTTGGCGAAAGCTTGCTGCGAGGCTTGCAGCGCCAGGGTTTCCTGGTTGAACTGACTGATAGCGCTGGCATAATCCAAATCTTTTAATCTGGATTTAGCCGTCTCCATATCCAGCAGATAATCGGCGTGTGCATTTTGTTGTTTTTCGATCAAATTAAGTCGTGCACCAATCGATGACTCGGTGGTGATCATTTTCTGAAGATAAGGCTCGAGCTGGCCTAATGTTGCAGCCGACGGGTTGCCTGCGCGGAGTTGGGCGGTAAAGGTTTGAATCACATCAAACACGCTATCGGCTGAGGTATTAGTCGTCGGCCCAAACACACTGTTACCCGGATCACCATCGGCCACGGTCAGACCTTCATCAATTTGAATTTGCCTCTGATTGCCATCCCCCTGATAGACAAACGGTGTACCTGCTTTAAACGGAACCTGCTGGCTCATCATGCCGGCAAACAAATATTCGCCATTGGCGTTTTTAGTGTTGGCCAGACTCAGTAACTGTGCGCCCATTTGATCGATTTCATCGGCAATCGTATCGCGATCGACTTGATTATTGATGCCGTTCAGCCCTTGCAACCCCAAGTCCTTAATCCGGTTCATAACATCCAGCGCACTTTTCAAGGTTGTTTCTTCCAGCCCCAAACGTTGCTGGGCAGCATCCAGATTGTCCTGGAATTGTTTGACCTGGTCGATGCGCTGCTGAAATGCCATCACTTGCGCATTATCCAGTGGCGCTTCGCTGGGTTTTAGATATTTTTCACCGGACGCTAATTTCAATTGCGATTGATTCACCTTGTTTTGTTGCAGCAACACCGCATTCAAGCCCAGTTGATGACTCCAGGCCGTTGAAATTTTCATAGTGCCTCCTTATCTGACCGCATTGATCAGCGTATCAAAAATCGTTTTCGTAGTAGCAATCGATCGCGCCGAAGCCTGATAGGCCTGCTGTAATTTAATCAGCTCGGCCGCTTCCTCATCCAGATTGACACCGGAAATATTGCTCATTTGTTCTTTGGCGTTGTTCAGCAACACCTCCTGCGCCGAGCGGCCGATTTTGGCCGACTGCGTTTTATTGCCGACATCGGTTATCAGTTGCGTAAATTGACCTTTGAAGCTGGCCGTTCCGTTGAGCATGCCTTTTTGCTGTTCCAGCGCCGCCAATGCCAGCGCATTACGGTTATCACCTGGCAGTGGGCCACCAGCGCTGTTCAGACTGCTGGCCGCGGCAATTTTACGCGGATCGGTCACGGCAACACTGATAGCTTCTGCTGCAGAATAGGTGGGCCGAATTAAAAATTCATCGCCGGCAACGGGCGCTGTGCCAATCGAAATGCTGATACCTGGCAAGGTATCCGGCAATGTAGCAACCAGATTACCGGCAACATTGCTTAACGAGATCACGCTATTATCTGACAACCGTTTCAAGCTGTAACTGGGACCTGCCCCTACGCTGAGCAGATAATCGCTGTTGTCGATAAGACCTGTCGCAGTATTATCGAAACTCACACTGATACTGCCGGTGTTACCGACAGATGCTTGCACTGGCACAGCACCGATCCCGGAAAACAAATCACCTCCGGCATTGCCGTCCAGGTCAAACCCTGCGGCATGCTGCTTATTCATTTCCAATGCAAAACTGGCCGCCAACTGGCCTAATGATTGTTGAGCCGGCATCAGCAAATCATCCCGAAAACGTATCAAGCCCGATAACTTACCACCGGATAATTGCGGTGTAATATCGGAAAATGCACCGGTTGATGGATCTTTAACACCAATTTCCAGTTTTTCACTATCCAACGGGGATTGCTGTACGCTGACAGTCATTGCACCATTGGATAACACCAACGGCTGTCCCTGGCCGATAAAAACATTCAATACATTGTTTCCGCCCGGCACTACCGATACATCAATAACTTCTGATAACTTACTGATCAGTAAATCACGCTGGTCTAACAGATCATTAGCTTTATAACCGACATTGGCTCCGGAGCTTTGTTCGGATATTTTCTTGTTCAGGTCGGCAATCGACTTGGCATAGCTGTTAATATTTTGTACAGCATCGCTAATCCCCTGATTGAGCTGCGCCCTCAACTCCTTCAACCGGCTGTGCATGGTAGAAAAACGGCCAGTTAAGTTTGTCGCCTCCGATAACAGGGTTTGCCGCGCCGGTATCGAGGTCGGATCATTGGCGACATCGTTCATGGCATTGAAAAACTGTTTCATCGCCGGCATCACCGAGGTATCCGGGCTGGCCATCAGATTATCAACCTGCTGGGCCATCACATAATATTGGTCAGAATCGTTAAATGCTGCTTGACTGGAGCGAAGTTGACGGGTGGTAAATTCGTCATATTGCCGAACAATATCGGTAATATGCACGCCCTTACCCACAAATCCACCACCTGTCCGTTGCGCTGCATTCGTACCCAACTCAACCCGTTGCCGACTGTAGCCTTCGGTATTGGCATTGGCAATATTATGACTGACTGTCTGTAGCGAGCGCTGCAAGGTGTTTAGCCCTGAAACGGCGGTGTCTAAAATACCTGATGCCATAATCGTTTTCCTTTAGTTCATTGCCAGCCGGGTTGCACCTTTATACACCCGCATGACTTTGCGGGCATATTCAGGGTCGGTTGCATAACCGGCTTTCTGTAATTCATGCATATACTGCTGCGGATTTGACGAAACTTTCAATGCCTGTTGATAACGCGGATTGTTTTTAATAAACCGCGCATAATCCATAAAACTTTGCTGCCAGGAGCCATACGACCTGAAATGTGCTTTTTGTTTTCGTGGTATTCCGCGTTCAAATTCCAGCGTCACTTTTTCGACGCTTTCGCCTTTCCAGGATTTATCCGCCTTGATATTAAACAGGTTAAAACTGCTACGGCCATCGGCATGCGTAATCACTCCCTTTCCCCACCCGGTTTCCAATGCCGCCTGCGCCAATAATATTCCGGCATCGACACCAAGTTCATCTGCCGCTTGCCGGGCAAAGGGCAGCAATTTCCGGACAAAGTCCGACTTGCCTGAAACAGCCTCATTCGCCGTAAACGTCTCAGTCACTGTCGGCGCCGCCGCTGTCTTTGTCATCTGTGCATGAGTACTGACGGAGGTAGATTTCAGATAGTCCTCAACCCCCAAACGATTAGCCGGATCACCCGACTTTGGCGAAAGCTGCCTGACCATTAAATCGGCCAGCCCAATGCCCGGTTTAGCGGCCAAATGCAATGCCAGCTGTTGGTCATACATATCCTGAAAGAATTTACTCTGGTCACTGTCCATAATGCCGTCAGCCAACTTTGCCTGGCGCATGCTTTTTAGCACCATGCTGAGAAAAACAGATTCAAACTGGGCGGCAACTTTTTGCAGGGCGGCAGGATCATGTTTTCGAGCCGCCGTTTTCAATTTAGCCAGCCCCGAAAAATCGGTATAAACCTCAGCATCCTGTAGTTTCATGTCTCTTTACCTGCTTAAATCACAATCAATTCCGCCCGCAATGCACCAGCGGCCTTCAATGCCTCCAATATGGCCACCAAATCGCTGGGTGCAGCCCCTACCGCATTCACCGCTTTAACGATTTCATCCAGCGACACCCCCGGGTTAAAGACAAACATATGATTCGCCCCTTCTTCTTCAACCTTGACCTCAGATTGCGGCGTCACGGTGGTTTGCCCTTGCGCGAGCGGATTCGGCTGACTGACTTGGGGGTTTTCGCTGATAGTTACCGTCAAACTGCCATGCGAAACTGCCGCGGGCTGTACCCTGACCTTACTATTGATAATCACGGTGCCCGAGCGTGAATTCACGATCACCCGAGCCGGTGCATCGTCCGGCAACACATTCAGATTTTCTACCAGGGATGCAAACATCACCCGCTGCGACCTGTCCGCTGGCGCACTCACCCGCACCGATGTCGCATCAATCGCCTGCGCGGCGCCTTCACCCAGCTTCTGGTTAATGGCGCGGACCATCCGCGTTGCGGTGGTAAAGTCCGGATTATGCAGATTAAAGATGAGTTCATTGGCATTTTCGAATGGCGTCGCGACCGTTCTTTCCACTGTCGCACCGCTTGGAATGCGACCAACGGTCGGATTATTTACCGTAATATTGGAGCCATCTGCACCCGATGCGCTCAATCCGCCGACCACCAGGTTGCCTTGCGCCATAGCATAAACCTTACCATCGACACCTTTTAATGGACTCAGTAACAAGGTTCCTCCACGCAAGCTTTTGGCATCACCAATTGACGATACCGTCACGTCAATAGTTTGTCCCGGCTTGGCGAAAGGCGGCAACTCTGCACTCAGCGCTACAGCGGCAATATTTTTTGCCTTCGGATCGATACCGGGCGGCAATCGTAAACCCAGTCGCGTCAACATATTGGCCAGGGTTTGGCCGGTAAATTCAGTTATATCGCCTGATTTCGGCAACCCTACGACCAGACCATAACCCACTAACTGGTTGCTGCGCACACCAGCCATTGAAGCCAGGTCTTTAATTCGTTCAGCCAATACCCATTCGCTGCACAACAACAGCATCAAAAAAACTATGCCTCGTCGCTTCATCACGGCTCTCCTTAAAATGGAAAAATAGGGCTCAAAAAGAAACGAGCCAGCCAACCCACCTTGCTGGAATCGGCAATACTGCCTTCGCCGGTGTACATGATGGTGGCATCTGCAACCTGGGTTGATAATACGGTATTATCCGCGGCAATATCTTCCTGCCTGACTATGCCGGATACCCGGATAAATTCATCGCCATCATTCAGCGTCATTCGCTTCTCGCCCCGGACTTTCAAATTACCATTGGGCAACACCTGAACGACGGTGACAGAAATATTACCGGTCAGGGTATTGTTCTGTTGCGCCTGCCCTTCCCCCTGGAATCGATGCGTTGATTTCATTTTGGTTTCCAAGTCATGTCCTAGCAAGGCCTGACTGGCAACTCCCCATAACGTGGGTGCCGTCACCGAAACCGAATTATCCTTGGCGGCATCCAGACTGGCCTGTTTTTTAGCCTGGGTTTTTTCCTGCAACACAATAGTCAGAATATCGCCGACCCGTCTGGCGACACGATTTTCAAACAACCTGACATCATAGCCGGCCTGGTAAATCGACCCGGTATTTTGCGCCGGCGGCCTTAAATCACTGGCCTGTACCGGCGCAAAGTCCGGGTCACGCTTGGGCAAACTGCCCCCACACGCCGTCAACAGCAACGCCATCAGTACAATAGCTATCGTTTTAATCCTGCTCATAACATGGCCTGCCTGTGTCGCACTAGAGTTGCTGAGTAATAAAGGACAACATTTGGTCGGTGGTAGAAATTGCCTTGGAATTCATTTCATACGCCCTTTGGGTTTCGATCATATTGACCAATTCCTCGACCACATTGACGTTAGAGGTTTCCAACGAGCCTTGAAACAAAGGCCCGTATTCATTCTCACCGGGATTACCAATGACCGGCGCACCGCTGGAAACCGATTCGCGATACAGATTTTCCCCCACCGGCTCCAGACCGGTTGGGTTAACGAAGTCAGCCAATTGAATCTGGCCCAGCTGAACCGGTGTTGCATTACCGGGCTGTAAAGCTGATACCGTGCCATCGCGGCCGATAGTGAGCGACATGGTATCCGGCGGCACCGTAATCGCAGGTTGTAATTCCAGACCGCCAGAAGTCACGATTTGTCCGGTAGAGTTGAGTTTGAATTCACCGTTCCGGGTGTAATTGATATCGCCATTGGGCATCAGTATCTGAAAAAAACCACGCCCGCTGATCGCAACATCCAGGGAGTTTTCCGTCTGTTGGAGATTGCCCTGGGTATGGATTTTTTCAGTGGCGACGGTTCTGACCCCGGTGCCTAACTGTAAACCTGAGGGGAGTTCGGTATTCTGTGTGGACTGCGCGCCGACCTGGCGTATATTTTGATACACCAGGTCTTCAAACAAAGGCCGAGATTTTTTAAATCCGGTAGTATTGACATTGGCCAGGTTATTGGAAATAACCGCCATTCTGGTTTGTTGGGCATCGAGGCCGGTTTTGGCCACCCATAATGCTCGTTCTGTCATAACACCCTCCTGATGACATTTTTTTGTCTTATCAAGAGTGATGCAGTTTCTATGCCATTTGCATCAGTTTAGCCGCAACACTGGCATTTTCATCGGCATTTTTCATGACTTTGGTCTGTAGCTCAAAATGACGCGCCAATTCGATCATCGACACCATCGCTTCGATAGCATTGACATTACTGCCTTCCAACGCGCCCTGAACCAGGCTGACATCGGCACTGGCTGGCAAAACTTCCCCTGCTTTGGCATACATCAGGCCATCGAGTCCTTTCTCCAGGGCCTGAACCTCAGGCTTAACCAGCTTTATCCTGTCAACGACAACCAGGGTCGCTGCATTGCTGCCTAATGGCACAATACTGATCGTGCCATCACGACCAATCTCAAGCTTATCGTAAGGCGGAATGGCAACCGGCCCATCATTACCCAAAACAGGCAGTCCTGCCTCCGTTTGCAACTGACCTTGCGGTGAAATTTTCAAATTTCCGGATCGGGTATAGGCTTCCTGACCATCCTTGCCTGACACCGCCAGCCAGCCAGCCCCTTTAATCGCCACATCCAGATTGCGCCCGGTTGTTTGCAACATCCCCATGCTCATATCTGTCGCCGGGCGTTCGGTCATGGCATAAACCCGGGTCGGATAACCCGGGCCAAATACCGGCATACTGCGAAATTGATGTAAATCCGAC
>CAYUAE010000112.1:0-6849 GCA_964442675.1 uncultured Methylomarinum sp. | reverse complement strand
GTGGTCTCTGTGTCGATAAGAAATAGAGGTCAGAGATGGCTTTTTCTTTCTCGGTAATGGTGAACGGAGGATAATGGAAATGAAATTAAAGAGCCGCCGCGTAACATCAGTTATTAACTCAATGGTGACTGAGGGATGGGTAGAGGCGATAGCCGAAACCCATCAAACGAGCAAGCTGAATGATGGGTTTCGCTATCGCTTCTCGGCAACTGCTCCATGCCCCTGGCAAAAAAGAATCTCCGGAATATTGGAATCATCATGGCTCAAAGTGTATAAATCAGGCAAGATCAAGGATGGCCTTTTCAGAAAAAATTCTAAAATGCCTCTTAATTAGCCACCTAAACATGCAGGAAAAACGATGGCTACGCCTTTAAAAATATCCTTTTCCACGGCTTCGGACAAAGGGCGTAAATCCATTAATCAGGATGCCTGTGCTGTGTCGATCCCCAAAGAACCTTATTTAACAACAAAAGGCATTGCTTTAGTGTTAGCTGATGGCATTAGCAGCAGCGAGGTGAGCCAGGAAGCCAGTCAAACAGCCGTTTCTGGATTTTTAACCGATTATTTTGATACGCCAGAGTCTTGGTCGGTCAAGCACTCGGCCACTATTGTGATTAAAGCGCTTAATGCCTGGCTTTATGGGCAATCTCGCCAAAGCATCCACCGCTATAATCCGGATAAAGGATATGTTTGTACCTTCACGGCCATCATTTTGAAAGGCGATGAGGCGCATATTTTTCATATTGGTGATGCACGGGTTTATTATGTGCATCATGGTGAGATTCAGCAAATCACCGAAGACCATCGCAAAATTATTTCCGCAAAAAAAAGTTATCTCAGTCGTGCTTTAGGCGTTAACGATTCTGTCGAAATTGATTATCACCGCATAGCCTATACGACGGGGGATAGTTTTTTGTTAGTCACCGATGGCATCTATGAATTTCTACCCGAAAAAACACTGCAAACACAGTTTCAACACAATCAGCCCGAAACGGTTGCGCAACGGTTGTTAGATCAAGCCTACCAAGAGGGTAGCGATGATAATTTGAGTGCTATTTTTTGTCACATTCAAGCCGCCCCTAAACGAGATGAAAAAGCACGTTTAGAGGATTTAACCCTATTGCCTTTTCCCCCGCATATTCAACCTCGCATGACTTTTGATGGTTATGAGGTTTTGCGGGAGATTCACATTTCACACCGTAGTCAGGTTTATCTTGTCAAAGATAGCGATAATGCTCGTCAGATGGTATTAAAGCTGCCTTCTAGCGAAATGCGGCAAAATACCGCACAGCTTGAGCGTTTTCAATTAGAGGAGTGGGTTGCTCGACGGATTCATAGCCCTCATGTGCTAAAAGCGTGCGAGCAAACCCGAAAGCGACATTATCTTTATTCTGTATCGGAATATATTGAAGGTATTACATTACGGCAATGGATGTTGGATCATCCGAGCCCAGACATAGAGCAAGTACGCAAGATTATCGAGCAAATTGCGAAAGGACTACAAGCCTTTCATCGACTGGAGATGCTTCATCAAGACCTCAGGCCGGAAAATATAATGATTGATCAGCAGGGCACCGTTAAAATCATTGATTTTGGTGCTGTGAGGGTTGCCGGCCTGATGGAAATAAATCATTTTATCCTGGAAGAAGAAATTCTTGGTTCCATACAATACACGGCGCCTGAATATTTTTTAGGTGAGCTAGGAACGGAAAAATCCGATTTATTCTCTTTAGGCGTGATAGCCTATGAAATGCTAAGTGGGCGCTTGCCCTATGGCGCTGAAGTGGCGCGTTCTCAGACGCGTATGCAACAAAAACGCCTCAACTACGTCTCTGTTATCGATGAAGATAAAGCTATCCCCATTTGGGTAGATGGCGCCATTCAAAAGGCGGTGCAAATCTTTCCTGAAAAGCGCTATGATGAAATCACCGAGTTTATCTATGATTTACGTCATCCCAATCCTAAACTGATCAGCCAGGAGCGCCCCCCTTTGCTGGAACGAAACCCGACGCGTTTTTGGCAAGGTGTTTCGTTTCTTCTCAGTTTGATTATTATTGTGCTTCTTTTAAAGCTTAATTCATAAGGCGTATGGCAGCGTCAATGGCTAAATTGAAATGATGGAATTCCTTTTCTGCCCAAATGTGCTAAATTTTAGAGTTGAATGTTTCAGAATGTTAGGGATTTATGAGCGAATTAAACGAGCCGCCTTTGATTGCACATGTAATTTTCAGCTTAGGTGTTGGCGGGCTGGAAAATGGTGTGGTTAATTTAATCAACACCATGCCTGAAGAAAATTACCGGCATGCGATTATCTGCATTAAGAACGCTACCGATTTTCGTCAGCGTATTAAAAAACAAAATGTCGCCATTTATGAATTACATAAACAAGAAGGGCATGATTTTGGCGCATACTTCCGAATGTACCGGCTGTTGAAACAAATCAAGCCGGCCATTGTACACACACGAAATCTGGCGGCAATTGAATATCAGTTGCCGGCCTGGCTGGCGGGTGTAAAACATCGTATTCATGGTGAGCATGGCTGGGATGTATTCGACCCGGAAGGTAATAATAAAAAATATCAACAACTGAGGCGTTTCTTAAGTCCCCTTATCGACAAATTTATCCCGCTATCTCAGCACCTGGAAGATTATTTGCGGGATAAAGTCGGCATTAAGCCTGACAAAATAGTGCGCATTTGTAATGGCGTTGACACAGAAAAGTTTTATCCTGTGTCACAAAAAACGCCCTTGCCTGGTTGTGATTTACCCTTTAGTTCAGAATTCATCTATATTGGAAGTGTCGGTCGCATGCATGGGGTTAAGGATCAATTGACTCTGGTGCGGGCATTTATTCGATTGTTGGAAAAACAACCGGAATTAAAGGCCAATGTCCGCTTGATTATCATTGGTGATGGGCCGCTTAGAGAACAGGCTATCCATTTGCTGGAATCTAAGGGTGTTGCGGAACTGGCCTGGTTGCCGGGGCAACGAAACGATATTGCCGAGATCATGCGGCGGCTGGATATTTTTGTATTGCCATCGAAAGCGGAAGGCATTTCCAATACTATTCTGGAGGCAATGGCGACAGGGTTGCCCGTGGTGGCGACACGGGTAGGCGGGAATCCGGAATTGATTGATGATGAGGAAACCGGGCGGCTGGTCGAAAAAGAAAATAATGACGATATGGCTGAAGCCTTGCTGGATTATGTCGGCAACCCGGAAAAACGTCAACGACATGGCGCAAATGGCCTGGAAAAAGTACGGCGACAATACGCCTTAGATGTCATGGTCAATAATTATTTAGCCGTTTACGATACGGTCTCAGGGAAATAAAGGCATAACAATGTGTGGAATCGTAGGAATTTTTGATTTACAAGAACAAAAGGAAATCAACCGGAAATTGCTTTCGGATATGAATGAAGTGCAGTTTCATCGCGGGCCTGATGAGGGCGGGCTACACACCGAGCCGGGCCTGGGTCTGGGGCACAGGCGCCTGTCGATTATCGATTTAAGCAGCGGCCAGCAACCAATGTTAAGCGATGATGAGACTGTTGTGTTGACCTATAACGGTGAAATCTATAATTTCCCAGCCCTGCGCAAGGAATTGGAGCAAATGGGCTATCGCTTTAAAACCCATTGCGATACCGAAGTCGTCTTGAACGGATGGCTGGCCTGGGGCGAGGATTGTGTCGATAAGTTTCGCGGTATGTTCGCCTTTGCTGTCTGGGACAGACAAAAACAGACCTTGTTTCTGGCGCGTGACCGGCTGGGGATCAAGCCATTGTTTTATGCCGAATTGAAAAATGGACAGTTTGTTTTCGCTTCGGAATTAAAAGCGTTGAAAGTGCATCCTGATTTTTCGACGGAGCTGGAGCCGACCGCGATTGAAGAATATTTCGGTTTCGGTTATGTGCCCGATCCCAAGACGATTTATAAAAATGTCTATAAACTCGAACCCGGCTATAAATTGACGCTGAAGCGTGGACAGAAAAATTATCAGCCGGTTCGATACTGGGATGTTCGCTTTAAAGAACGCCAATATGGCTCGGAAATGGATGTTGCCGAAGACTTGATGGAACGGTTTGAAGAAGCGGTTAAAATCAGAATGATGGCGGATGTTCCGCTAGGCGCATTTTTATCCGGCGGGGTTGATTCCAGCGGTGTTGTCGCGATGATGGCAAAAAATTCGGAAAACCCGGTCAATACCTGCTCGATTTCGTTTGGCGATCCTAAGTTTAACGAATCACAATTTGCCCAAATGGTGGCCGAGCGCTATCACACCGCCCACCGCGTCGAACAGGTAGACCCTGATGACTTTCACATAGTCAGCGCGTTGGCCGGAATTTATGACGAGCCTTATGCCGACAGCTCCGCTTTACCGACTTACCGGGTGTGTGAATTGGCCAAAAAGCAGGTGACAGTGGTGTTGTCCGGTGACGGCGGCGATGAGAACCTGGCCGGATACCGGCGTTATCGCTGGCATACCTACGAAGACCGGATGCGTGCTATTTTGCCGGATGCGTTGCGTAAGCCGCTGTTTGGGTTTCTGGGCAGGGTGTATCCTAAGGCCGATTGGGCTCCCAAAATTTTTCGAGCGAAATCAACTTTTGAATCCATCGCGCGTGATTCACTGGAAGGTTATTTTCATAGTGTCTCGGTCAATTCTAACGCTATTCGTTCAGATCTGTTCAGTCAGCGTTTAAAAAGTGACCTGCAAAATTACCAGGCAGTAGAGGTTTTTCGCAGGCATTATTCCAGTGCGCCTAGCGACAATGCTCAGTCTTTAGTACAATATCTGGACATAAAAACCTATTTGCCGGGTGATATTTTGACCAAGGTCGACAGGGCCAGCATGGCGCATGCGCTGGAAGTCAGAGTGCCACTGCTGGATCACGAACTGGTCGAATGGATTGCCACCTTGCCCCCTGATTTGAAATTAAAAAACAGGGAAGGCAAATATATTTTCAAAAAAGGTCTGGAGCCTTATCTGCCGGATGATATTTTATATCGGCCCAAAATGGGCTTTGCCGTGCCGCTGGGAAGCTGGTTTAAAGGGCCGTTAAAACAGCAGGTCAGAGATTCCTTGTTAGGTGAAACAATGGCCGATACCGGTCTGTTTGACCAGAAGTTTCTGAAAAAAATGGTGGATCAGCATCAAAGCGGTTTAAGAGACTATAGTGCGCCAATTTGGTCGTTGTTGATGTTTGAGTCATTTTTGGAACATGAGCGGTGATTAACTTAAAGGTGTACTAAAGTACAATTTTAATTGAGACACAAAAAGAATAAACTGATAATTATTTTGGATACGGTACTAAAGGGTGGTGAAGATGAGTGAAAAAAATAATCCGGATAAGGATATAAAAAAATCTGGAATGTCGGTTGATCGTAGAAAATTAGCCAAGGCCGGGTTGATTGCACCCGTTTTAATGTCTTTCAGCAGTCGACCGGCTTGGGCGGTTACTTGTACTTTGTCTGGAATGTTATCCGGTAATTTATCTGGACCATTTGCTGGATGTGATAACTCTGCATTATCGGCTGCTTATTGGGATGCCAACAGGAATCAGTGGAATGGCAGAGAAGCCGAAAATGTTAATGCATTTTTTAGTTTGGGAACGCAAGGCTATTTTCAGTCAAGCACAACTTTTTTGGATATTTACGCCGGTTCTTATGGTGTCTACACAGGTGTGGGCGCTGAGGCCTGTGCAACGTCTACTACTTTTAAAAATTCATTGGTTGCACTTCTAAAAGAAGCAATTGCCGGTGTGCTTAATGTAGATAATTTTGGAACAAATTATCCTGTAACTATTATTGATCTCCAGACACAGGTGGCCAATGCGTTCAATGCGGATAATAATGGCACATGCTCAACCAGCAATATAGATGCTCTGAGATCAACATTAGCTGGTTTTAACAATGTTAACCCTTATCCATAATTTGAAATGGAAATTTGTTATGGCGGTAAAATACGCTTTGCTTGAAGGTGTGGTTTTTAAGCACATAGATAAACAATTTCTTGTTTATTCCAGTTTATCCAGGGAAACGTTAGTTGTTCATGAGATAGCATACAAGCTTCTGTCGCTACTTAAGATTCACCCCCGAACTGATGAAGAACTGACTCAGCTGTTGAATCTGGAACCGGTAAAAGATTCTGAAAACCATAAAAAGGACTTTGTGGATTTGACATTGGAACAATTCAGTCGCTTGGGAATTGTTGAGACTATTTAGCCAGTGCCTGTACAAGTCTATGATTTATCCATTCCGCCTTTTCAGGTTCGATTGAAAACCGATATCTCATTAGTGAGTGATTCGATCGAAAAGCTATATTCAAAAGAGAATTTGCTTGTTGGAAATGAAAATCAGTTTTTTGATTTTCATATAAAAGTAACTACACCTACGCTATACAGAAAATACTTCAGGCCGCAGGCACAATTTTTTAGTGATGGCAAAGCCCCTTTTAAACCATTGCCGATTTCCCAGGCTTATCCCTTTTTTGAATGGGGATTAAACTGGTGTATTGCCAGTTATACGTATCAATATTTGATTCTTCATGCGGCGGTAATAGAAAAAAATAATCTGGCGATTATATTACCGGGCAAGCCGGGAGCAGGCAAAAGTACTTTGTGCGCAGCATTGGTGTGTTCGGGGTGGCGGCTGTTGTCGGATGAAATGGCGGTCATTGATCTTCAGACATTAGAATTACTTCCCGTCGTCAGGCCGGTCAGTCTGAAAAATGAATCTATCGAGATTATTTCTGAGTTTGCGCCGGATGCTGAATTTGGGGATACTTTTTTCGACACGGCAAAAGGGGTTGTGTCACATTTAAAGCCGCCAGAAGAAAGTATGAAGAAT
>CAYUAE010000111.1:0-6896 GCA_964442675.1 uncultured Methylomarinum sp. | reverse complement strand
TCGCGCCTGCGTGGGAACGCCGCGCAAACGCTCTGCGTTAAGAGCTAAATCGGAGTTGTGAAATCAAATGCTTAGACTATTGAAAACGATTGAAGGGCGAATGGCCGATATCTAACTTTTGATATCAACTATCAACTATCTATAAATCTAGCACCTCATGCTGGTGGCACAGCCATCAATGACGAGGTGCTGGATAAATTTCAGCGCTTGATTCGCATTATAGTTTTCCAACAGTCTTAACGTATTACTTTTCAGCTAAAACCTACATCATCAGCTCGCCTGTATTTTTTGCTCAGCCAATTGTGTGGCGGCGGCATAATCCGTTTTGCCCGTGGCTAAGGCCGGAATACTCTCCACTACGATAACAATTTTGGGCAAGCTGATATGGGCAACGCCAGGCGAAGCCTGGGCCAGTTTTTTGGCGCTGGCCTCTTTGCAGGTCGTGAGCAATAACACCATTTCACCTTTTTTAGGATCAGGCAGGCTGACGGCTGCGTGATGCTCATCAGGCCAGGCCGCTGAGGCCAGCTGTTCAACCGCAGTGAGTGAAACCATTTCGCCGCTGACTTTAGCGAAGCGTTTGCTGCGGCCTTTTATAGTGATATAGCCTTCATCATCGACATCAACAATATCGCCTGTGTCATACCAGCCTTTACCATAAATAGATTCCGGCGGCACCAGTTGCCCCGGGTTGTCGGGCAACAGGTAGCCTTGCATGATATTAGGGCCTGCAACATGCAATTGGCCACCTGTTTTGATGCCGGGAATCGTTTGCAGTTTATAGCGCATGGCGGGCAGAAAGCGGCCAACCGTTCCGGCTTTATAATACATGGGCGTATTGACGGATGTTACGGGCGATGTTTCGGTAGCACCATAGCCTTCGAGGATGCGAATGCCGAATTTTTCTATCCAGGTTTGGCGTGTGCTTTCCTGTAATTTTTCAGCACCGGCGACGACATAACGCATGGCATAAAAATCGTAAGGGTGCGCTTTTTTAGCATAGGCGGCCAGAAATGTATTGGTGCCAAACATGATGGTGGCATTGATTTCATAGGCGATTTCGGGAATGATGCTGTAATGCAATGGCGACGGATAAAAGAAGGATGTCATGCCGTTCATGATGGGCAGTAAGGTGCCGACGGTAAAGCCGAAAGAATGGAACATAGGGAGAAAATTCAGCACAACATCTTGCGGGGTAAAGCTGATACGGGCTCTGATCTGATTATGATTGGCCAGAATATTACTGTGTGAAAGCACCACGCCTTTAGGCTCGCCTTCAGAGCCTGAGGTAAACAGGATAACAGCCGGGCTGTCAGGGCTGGTTTGGTCATGTTGATACCAAAAATCAATCGTTTTGGTTTTCAACAGCGCCTGAATTTTATCGCCTGTGGATATGTTTTTCGCTAAATCCTCCAGATAAACCAAATTAATGTGTTGCGATAATAACTCGGCCTCATCCTCCAGTTTAGCCAGTTCGATAAAACGCCTTGATGTGAGTACGGTGTTCACCTTTGCCGTATGACACGCTGACAACATGCCTTTGCCACCCGTTGAAAAATTCAGCATGGCCGGAATACGCCCGGCATATTGTAAGGCCAGAATGACGCTCAGTGTTTTACAGCTGTTGGGCAGCATGATGCCTACGGCTTCCTCGGCAACGGTTATGTTTTGCAAAGGTTTAGCGAGTGCGAGGCATTGTGTGATCAAGGCATTGTAGCTGAGCGGTTTGCGCTCTAAATCTTCGGCAACGGTATGATTCGGGCCATGAATGGTGCGCGCATACAGCAGGGCCGAGAACAGCGTGCAGCGGTAATGACTGGTTTCAAACATCATATCCGTCATCAGATCTGCCAACAAGCGGCCACAATATTCACGCCGATGCTTGCCGGTAATGTCGGCAGGTGCTTGTATTTGGGTCGGTGGCATGATGGTTAAGGTGATTTTCGGGAAAAACCGCAACCGAACAATATTCTTCAAACGTGAAAAATGGGTGTATTGGGTGCCTTCAATGCGAACTGGCAACACGATTGCTCCGGATTTATCGGCGACCATGCCGGGGCCATCATAAATTTTCATCAATGCGCCGGTGACGGTGATGCGGCCTTCCGGAAAAATGACGGTTTTGGTCGGATGTTGCAGGTGATGAATCAGGGCTTTCAGTGACATCGGGTGTGTCGGGTCGAGTGGAAAAACATGCGACAAGCCCAGAAATGGTCGAAGCCACCAGCGTTGGGAAATATAAGTATTGATAGCAAAGGTGATTTTGTCAGGCAGAAAAACGCCTAGTAACAAGGGATCAAGAAATGAACTGTGATTGGATAAAATAAGAACCCGGTCGCCAGCCTGGTGATAATGCTCAAGGCCCCGTACTTCAACCCGGAACAAAACTGTCAGTAAGGCATGTAAAAAGCGTTTAGTGAGTGTGTATATCATTGGCGTTATCCTGCAAAGTCAAGCGGATTATTTTAACCCAGCCTTATTATTGTTATGTGAGTAACTGTCATTATAATTATAATTAAACATTGTTCAATTATTTTAATCAGTCAATGCTTGTTTGAATACATTGGCGGTAACGTTCCCTCGGAAAAAATAAAGCTGAAGATTTATACACAGAATGTCAAAAACATAATGTCAAGCCCAAATAACAAATTATTTTGGACGTAAAAAAATAAAAAATATATGTAAGTCATTGATTTATCGTGACAATGCTCGGGCTGTATAAAAAATGATCAATTTGAATAAAGTATAGAAAAATAGCGGCCTCAAGCACCAAAAAAACATCTTATCAACAAAGTTATCCACAGATATTGTGTATAAACGGACGTTGTGCAGGATTGTCCTGCATATCAACATGCAGGGTGGGTACGACTTGCATGGATGCCGAGAAAAATCAGCAGTGAAGTCTATTTTTATAGCCATTATTTATCGAATAATCAGAAGCTTATATGAAATCAATATATGTGTAGTGTACAGCTTCCTTATTTATCTATGCTTGCCTTGGGAAGCGTTAAACGCTTATATAAAAAAACTATCGACAAGGGTATAATCAAAAGAATTTGCATGTCGATTGGACAGGAAACGGACGATTAAACCTATGCGGTTATCCTTACGGATTGTGATGAGATGAAAATACTGAATTTATATTTTAACAATATTAAATCGTTGCAAGGTGAGCATCGACTGGATTTTACGCAGCCGCCACTTTCTACCGCTAGTGTTTTCGCGATTACCGGGCCTAATGGGTCCGGTAAATCAAGTTTACTGGATGTATTGACCTTGGCGCTTTTTGGCGAGACGTATCGTTTTGATAAGCCGGCCGAACAGGTCATGACGAAAGGATGTGCCGCCTGCTTTGCGCAAGTGGAATTTTTATTGGCTGGCCAACGCTATCGCGCTGTGTGGTCAGCGCAGCGTAAAGATGGCAAACCTGAGGCTGAAATACAGCCGGTTGAGATGACGTTGTTTCATCTGCAAGCCGAATCTGAGGTTTTGCTGGCCGATAATCCGGCGGCGGTTAGAAAACAAATTCTGACCTTAACCGGTCTGGATTTGCATAAATTCAACCAATCCATGGTATTGGCGCAGGGTGAATTTGCGGCCTTTTTAAATGCGCTGGATTCAGAACGCATGGATATTCTGGAAAAAATTATCGGTGAAGATATTTATCAGCAGCAGCGTGATGCCATAAAGGCGCGACATAAAACGGCAAAACAGCAGGTAGAACTGTTGCAGCAGGACATAGACGCTACGCCGGTGCTGGATCAGGATGCAGTAGACGCGAGTCTGCATGATCTGGACGATTTTAAACTGCAAAACACCGAATTTCAGCAGCAACGCCAGGAATTAGCGCAACAACTGGAGCAGGCTCGAACCCTCAGTGCACTGGAGCATGAACTACAGACATTAAGCCAACAAAAACAAACGATTGAGCAGGCTTGCGACGCTCTCCAGAAACGCTTAACAGAGCTGGACGCGTTAAGCGTTGCCGCCTCATTTAAAGATGAGTTGGCAATTTATCAACAACAAAAGTCCCAGCTTGAGAACGCGCAACGACAACTGAATCAGTTCCAGCAGGAGATTTCGAGTCTGCAACGACAGATCTCCGAAATGCAGGGTGATGACGTAGATGTTTCGACACTCGATATCGCTCAGCAGCAACAAAAGGTGGCAGAGATTCGGCAACAATTGGCTGAGTTAAAACAAAATCTGCCACAAGAAAACGCCTTGTTGCAATCGGTGGCCAATCAATTGGCCGAAAAAAAATCGGCATTGGAGTATACCGAAAACTGGTTACAGGAACACCAAAAGGATAAGGTGCTATTAGATGATTTTCCTGAAATCGGCAAATTTAAAAGCCTGCGCCAGGAAATTGCCAAACTGGAAGAAAACCAGAAAAAACAGGGTAAATGGACTAAAAATGTCACGGCCAACATCAAAAAAACCAAAGGCCTGATCAAAGATACAAACAAAACTATCAAACTGTTGCAGCAAAAACTGGCTAAAACAGAACAAACCATCAAGGATATTACCCACGGCAAATCTTTTGAAGAACTCGAATCCTTAAAACTGGAGCAGCAAGAGCGGGTCGATGATTTTCTGGAATTATATGATTTAGCCAAGGTTAACGCCAAACTGAACAAAAAAGGGATTTTTGCCTTTTTTGCCGAGCGAAAACAGGAAAAACTGGATATTGATGAGCAAAAACTGGAAGAAGAAGCGCACCTGTTAGAGCTTGAAATCGCCAAGGAAGAAAATATTCTGCGCATGTTAGAAAAGGCGGCAGAATATGAAACGCTGTTAAAACGGCTGGAAAAATTTCGTGATAAGCTGGAAGAAGGGCGTCCTTGTCCTTTATGTGGCTCAATCCATCATCCTTATGTCAGCAAACCGCCTAAAATCGAGGATTCCAGAAAGGCATTGTCTGATCAAAAGCTTAAAATAAAAGAACTTAAAACGCGCTCGGTGGCATTGAACGTTCAGGTTAAAGAGGCGAAACGCTTACAGGAAAAGGAAGCGCATAAAGGCGAAAAACTACAAGAGGTCATGGCGCAATGGCATGTGTTGGCAAATCGCTTGAATATTGGCTCTCGTGTATCCATTGATGATGTCGGACGAATAAAAAGTTTATTAAAGCACGAAAAATCCGAGTTGACTGAAATCAACCAGCTGATCCGTCGCTGTACCAAATTGCATGTTCAGATTGAAAAAATACAGGCTGACATCGCGCAAAACGAACATGCCTTACAGCGCTTGCAACACGAACTCGATGAACTCAATGCCGAATGGAATAATCGCCCCAGAGAAGTTGTAGAGCTTGAGAAAGCACTTGAACAACGGAAAGATGAATTAAAAGCATTGCAAAAACAGCTTGTTGAACAGTTATCTCAGGCGGGTGAGACACTGCCTGAGCCTGGTGAAGAAGACAGTTGTTTTGAACGCTTGAATCAACGCCGCATGGAATATCAGACGCGACAAGCGCGTATTAAAATACTGCGACAAGACATCGCAGAACTGGAAGAAAAACTGAATTTTTGCCAGGAAGATGTCGATCAACTCAATCAACAGCTGAACGAATACACTCGGCAACTGAATAAAGAAGAATCGGTCGGCCTGCAATTAGCCTTGGTCGAAAAACAAAAACTACTGGCTGAAAAAGAACGCCAGGTCGAACAACAGCAACAGACCTTGCAGCAGGTTCAGCAACAATTGGCCGAGCGAGTAAAAGAAACGCCACTACAAAATATTGATGCACTGATTGATGCGCTCAAGAAGCTGGATCAACACGCTGAGCTGACGCAGCAACTGACCCAAAAACAGCAGGAACTGGCACAGTTGACGCAGACGCTTGAACAACGCGAAATCACCCTGCAACAACAAAAAACACAAGCAGCCGACTTAAAGCCTGAACACGAACTGGCTGAGGCCTTAAAACAGCTCGAACAGAAAATTGATATTGTGCAACAGGAAATTCAATCGACTGAAAATAAACTGGCCAAACATCAGACGGCGCAGGAAAAGCGGGCACAATTAACTGAAAAACTGGAACAGCACCAGCTGACATTAGCACAAGTCGAGAAAGAGTTGGCCTTGGCGCAGGATGACCAAGGCATGGCGTTTAGACAACACGTACAGAAAATGCTGATTGACAAAATGCTATCGGCAAGCAACCGGATACTGGAAAAAATCAGTGGTCGTTATTATGTACGGCATGTGCCCAGTGAGCAGGGCTTTGCCATGGTCATTGAAGATACCCGGCAAAATAATGTTCGGCGTTTGCCTAAAACCTTGTCTGGCGGGGAGGGCTTTGTCGTCAGCCTGGCATTAGCCCTGGCTTTAGCCGAAAGCGCCGACAATGGGCATGCCATAGACTCTTTGTTTATCGATGAAGGTTTCGGCAATCTGGATGAAGAATCGTTGTATCTGGTCATGAGTACGCTGGAAAACCTCAATACCCAGGGAAAAACAGTTGGCATTATTTCGCATGTGGAAGGGGTGAGAAAACGGGTTAAAACACGGATAGAGATGCAAAAAAAGGCCGATGGCCATTGTTCCTTTCAGGTATTGAGTTGAGTTGTGTTTTTGTGTGAGTAGAAACATGGCTGGGGATGTTTTTTAATATGCTGAGAGTATGTTTTATAGCATTATGCGGGGCGGAATAAGTTTCTTCGCATTCGTGAATCAAAGGTAACGTAACAATTTTTACAGCTTGACTTTCTTTATGCCACTTACATTGTTTATAAGGATAAAAATGAAAAATAAAAAAATTATAATATTGGCTTTTTTAATATGTTCTTTATTTATTTCAGGCTGTACGAAAACCTACGATATTCGGCCAGTTTCTATTCCTTATAATGTTTATCCAATAGCAGAAAATATGGAAACACATTATTTGGTAT
>CAYUAE010000110.1:3667-6912 GCA_964442675.1 uncultured Methylomarinum sp. | reverse complement strand
GCCTGTCTACAGCGTGTTTTCTCGCTTTGTTACGACGTTGAATTCCGGTTGTTTTTAACTATACTCCTAATGGATTGCTCCGCTTCTTTGGAGCGTTTTTTCCTGTTACTTTCTGGGTGAGGCGATGATGACTGTTTTACGATTTTTCGGCGTAGCGCTCTTGTGCGTGTTTTATTCCGTGCCGCTGGCAGCCCAGGAATGGGTGACAGCCGAACCTGCCGTCAGAGGCATAAAAATTACTGGCTTCACCCGGGCGCAGGCAAAAATGCCATTGATTTCCGAAGTGTCCGGCAAGGTGGTAACAATCTATGCCGATGTGGGTGAGCCGATTCCCCAGTCCGGATTGTTTGCCTGTCTGGACGATGTATTTGTCAATATCGATATTCAATCGGCACAAAATGCGATTTCCCGGCATTATGGAGATATTAAATACTTCAAGAAAGAAGTCGAACGGCATAAAAAACTGGTCAGAAAACAAACATCAGCCGTCACTGTGCTGGATAATCTGGAACGGAAGTTGAATGAAGCACGCCATTTGGCCGCGATTGAGAGCTTACGTAAAAAGCGCCTGCAAGAATTAAAAAAACGCCATTGCATCAAGGCACCGCCTGGATGGCTGGTGACCAAACGTGACATAGAGCCCGGTCAATGGGTCAATGAAGGCCAGGTCTTAGGTGAGGCGGGTAATTATCAACAATTAAGTATTCCATTAACCTTGTCTTTGCCCGAGCTGCAAGCCCTGAAAGCCGAGGCAGCATCATTGAAATTGTTTTTTCCGGACGTTGGAGTGACGGTGCCGGCAAAAATTGATCATATTTCACCTGCCTTTGACGAAAAAACTCGTAAGATTCGTGTTGATTTGCTGGTTGAAAAATTCCCCCCCACGATTCAAGGCGGCATGCGCTGCGAGCTGACGCTGAATATTGCCGATCAGAAAAGCCAGGTCTTTACTGTACCCAAACAGGCCATTGAAGAGCGCTTTGAAGAATACTGGCTGCAACGCAAAGACGGCAAGCGGATTCGGGTGAAGTTATTGACCAGCCTGAACAATGAGCGGGTACAAATCAGCTCGCCCGAAATTCGCGTTGGCGACCAATTCAAGCGCTTGAAAAAATAATATGGATGCTTTAGGCCGTTTTTCGCTGGAGCAGAAGGTCTTTTTTAACCTGCTGTTTATTTTGTTGATGATTGCCGGTTTTTTTGCCATGTTTGCGCTGCCTACCGAGCGCTATCCTGACATCAATATGGCTAAGGTCAAAATTGTGACCGATTATCCGGGGGCGTCGCCGGTCGATGTCGAAACGCTGGTGACGCGAAAGCTGGAGGAGGCGATTGAGGATATTGAAAATATCGAATGGATTTCCTCATCTTCCCAGGCCGAGCATTCCTATATTACCGTCAAGTTGGTCGATGACAGTGATTACGATGCCTTGTTCGATGAAATTCGCTTTCATATTCTGAACGCTAAAAAAGACTTGCCGGATAGAGTACTGCAACCGACGATTGAAGATGTCACGATGGGGGTTCTGATTCCAGTCGTTATCGTCAATATCGGTGGAGAACACGGAAATCGAGCGCTGGCATTGATGTCGGATCAAATCAAAACGGCACTGAAGAAAATCAGCGGCGTCAAGCAGATCCTGGTTTCCGGTGAGATGGATCGGGAATTTCATGTCTATTTGGATCCTGATCGATTACGTTTTTATGGCATCAGTTTTAATGAGGTTGCCACACAGTTACAACAAATCAATATTTCAGTGACCGCCGGTAAGCTGGAAAGTGGTAAAGAGGAATTTCTGATTAAAGTTGACGAGAAATTCCAGAGTCGGGATTCATTGTTAAATGCTGTTATTCGCCGTGATGGTGATGGCAGTTTTATTCGTTTGGCTGATCTTGCCAGCCGGATAGGATTTGATTATCGCAAACCCAATGTTATTTCATCGATCAATGGTAAAAATGCGATTGCACTGCATGTGATAAAAACACCGGAAGGCAGTGCTTTGGCAATTCGAGCCGCGGTTCTGGAGGTGTTGAAAAAATTCCAACCCTTGATTGACAAAGAAGGCCTGGAAATTACGCTGACCCAGGATTCTTCCACCCGCATCAATGATGGATTATCCACGCTAGGGTGGAATTTTGTCGTCGGCATGTTTTTGGTCGCGTTTATTTCCTGGTATTTCATGGGTTTTCGCAATGCCGGCCTGATCAGCATTGGCATTCCATTTTCATTTCTGTTTACCATGTTATTGATGCATGTTATGGGATACAGTTTCAATGAATTGACCCTGTTCTCATTCGTGCTGGTCTCCGGCATCATTGTCGATGATGCCATTGTGGTAACAGAGAATATTTATCGTTATATTCAAAAAGGCTATCAAACCTACGAAGCCATTGTCGAAGGCGTCGGCGAAGTGGCCTTGCCGGTACTGTCTTCAACCCTGACTACGATTGCTGCCTTTTTACCATTGTTTATCATGTCGGGCACAACCGGGGAATTTTTTGCCCAGATTCCGGCTATCGTTTGTTTTGCCTTGGTTGCCTCCTTGTTTGAATGTTTTTTTATTCTACCGGTACATTATCTTGATTTTGGCCCGCAACGGGCAAAAATGCTGTCGCAACGTTTGGATGAAGATAACTTTATCGTTGCATTTGTTCGTAATATTACGGCTCGGGTGTTACGGTGGACGCTAAAATACCGCAAGACAACACTGGCCGCCATCCTGGGCTTGTTGCTGACAGCGATTGGTATCATGTATGTTTCCATTGCCGGTATCGTTCCGTTGGTAAAAACACAGTTTTTCCCGTCTGATTACGCCGTCTATTTTATCGACATTAAAGGCCCGCCGGATACCGCATTAGCCGAGATGGACAAGCGGGTGAGAGCTATTTCACGCCATATTCTGCAAGAAGGGCCAGGAAAGATTGAATCGGCGGCCGGGATGGCCGGCACGACCATGAATGATGATTATGATCTTTTATATGGTAATGATTTAGGGTTGGTGATCGCAACCTTACCACCTAAAGACAAATTAACCATTACTGACCCTATGGCATATCTTGATGAAATCAGAAAGAAGTTGAAAGCTGAATTTGAGCGAGATGGTTTTCAATTGCGCGTATATCCCTTAAAAGAAGGCCCGCCATCAGGAAAAGCGATCAATATCAAAGTAGTGGGTAGCAATGGCCAGGCTGTTTCGGAATTGGCGCAGAATATTTTTGAATTTTTGCAATCTCATCCGGCTATC
>CAYUAE010000110.1:0-3567 GCA_964442675.1 uncultured Methylomarinum sp. | reverse complement strand
TGTTTCGGAATTGGCGCAGAATATTTTTGAATTTTTGCAATCTCATCCGGCTATCGGCCCTTATTTAGTCGAACTGGAAAATAATCAAGGTTTGCCGAAACATTTTTATCAATTCAAGATTCGGCAGGATAGGGTTAAGGAATATAACCTGAATAGCCGGGATGTTGCGAATCTGGCAGGGAGTGTGCTTGATGGCCGGTATATCGGCAAATACCGCGCGAGTGATGAAGAAATTGACTTGAAACTGTTTTTTGACCAAACCAGCCTCGCATCCCCCGAACAGGCTCTATCAATTCCTGTTATCGAAAGCGCCACCCGGCCTGTTTTATTAGGTGATCTTGTTATCTTAAAACAAGCAAGCGAACCGGGTGAATTGCACCGTTATTCAGGACAGCGTGTTGTCAGTATTAAATCGGATCTTAAAACCGGTGCACCGGTGTCGCCTAATTCGGTGGTGAAGGCAGTCAGCGAGTATTATGCTGGCATTCGTGATCAATACCCTGGCGCAACATTGGTGTTCAGTGGGGAATACGAAAGCACTCAAAAATCGTATCAGTCCTTGTTGTTTGCTTTTTTTATCGCCATCATGATGATTTACATTATCCTGGCAACGCAGTTTCAATCCTATATTCAACCGGTGATTATATTATTCGCGGTTGTATTTGCCATTATTGGCATTGTATTGGGCAAATTTTTGGCTCAGTCATTATTTACCGTTAACAGCTTTATCGCCATCATCGGCGTCATCGGGGTTGTGGTCAACGATGCGCTGGTATTGGTCGAGTTTATGAATAAAGGCTATCGCGCCGGATTGACGCGGCGAAAATCGATTGCACAAGCCATTCAAATCCGTTTACGGCCGATTATTTTGACCACCCTGACGACCTTTTTAGGGCTGTTACCGATGGCACTGGGGATCCCAAGTTATTCAGTTGTCTGGGGTTCAATGGCCTCGACCTTTGTCTGTGGTCTCGGTGTGGCGACATTGCTGACCTTATGGGTGGCGCCGGTGGTTTGGGACCTGATTAAGGAAAGGGAAGAAAAGGCATGAGTTTTGATATCGCATTGATCAATTGGCTGGCTAAATTATTAGACCCAAGTCTCAGTCTGGCCAGTCTTGCGCAAGGCAATAGCGAGAAAATGATGCTGGCGACACTGTTAAAAAAACTGACAGAAGCCGAATATTTACTCAATGCGCCGGAAGCTGTGCAAGAGCAATTGAAAAAACTGGCACAGCAACTTGAACAGCTCGAACATTCTGCCTCCTTAAGTCGTTTTTATCAGGTGCTGCGTCAATATTTTGAAAGCAAGCCGTGGATTGCCATCACCATTCCCTCATCGAGTAATCGTGACGTCGATGCGATTTTATGTGACCAGGGTATGGTGGGCTTTCATGTGAGAACGCAGGCAAATTCCAAGGGCTTGATTCTGCAACTCGACAGAGTCTATCAAACCGATTTTTCTGTATTGTCGATACACCCGACCTTACAACCGTTACTCAGCCAGCAATTGAACTGGCCTGGCGTGATGATTATGATTCCAGGCGGGGACTCGGTATTCTTGCCGCTGCAATCAAAAGATGACATGGAAATCGATATCGAAGCCAGATTGCAATGGATTTTCAGACAATTGTTTTCAGACAGAAATCTGAACCTGCGGTATCTTAAAAGCCAATATCGCAAGGCCTTTACCGAAGTTTTTGACTATTCTCAAAAAACCTTGCATCTTCTGCACCTAAGCGACATCAATATTGGCTCACGACATACCGCATTCAGAATGCATCATCTGAAAAACACCATCAGAATGTTGATTGACGAGCTGGGTGAAGAGTACCGTATCGTGCCCGTTATCACAGGGAATTTGCTGGCAAATCCGAGTGAAAACCAGCTGGAGGAGGCACGGCAGTTCTGGCGATTTTTGGAAACACTGGGTGTTGAAGCGCCATTATTCGTATTTGGTCAGCAAGATGTGCGCAATGATGGCAATATCAATGAAAGTTATCGCAATGCGATTGGCTTTCAGACCGCTAAAGTCAGCTGGTTCGATGATGAAAAACTGGCGCTGGTCAGCCTTAACAGTGTTGTTCATGGCAATTTGCCAGAAGGGTATATTGGCGAGGAGCAACTGGAAACGATAGACTATGAAATCAGCCGAAAAGATAATCATGAGGATTTTCAGTATATTTTTCTGATCCATCATCCGCCGGTCAGACTACCGCAACAAAATATTGCCAAACAAACGCAGGATTTTTATCAAACGGTTTTTTCAATCCAGACCCTGGCGGCAAAAAAGCCGATTCAGAATACCGATGTCCTGATGCGTTTTATTGATCAGTATCCTGTTTGCGCGATAGTGCATGGCCAAGCCCCGCAGCCGCGAATCACGACGACAGACAGTAACATTCCCGTCATTGCCTGTGGGGCATCTAATGGTGTGAAATCAGCTTATGATGAACGAACCTATTTTAATTTGAACATTGTCTCAATCAATCAACGTGCGCGAAAGAAAGTGATCCGCAGTATTGCGATAGCGGTGGAAACAAACATAAGGCACGACTTTGTTTGGCATGAAAAGCTCACCACGTTCTGCGGGTAAAGGCGTTAGCTGGATAATTTCCTGAATAGGCTGGATGGCTACAATTGCATCCATGTAGCCGCACACATCCGACGCCCTATCCATCTTTCGTGTACAGAGAAAAACTATTTCAACTGTTTTTGCAAACGCTTTCTAACCACCATTAAGGCCAGTTTTTGCAGCGGATTGTTATTTCCACCTGGGCGCCAGGTAATCAGAAATTTATTGCGATAGGCATCAAAATGCATCGCTCTTGGCGCAGCGACCACTGTGCCGCGGTTTAACAAGATTTTCAACGCATTCACGCCGACCATGCCCGCACAAAAATCACAAGCCATCGGTGTTGACGGGCCTTTGTGCTGAGCCAGGTCCAGGCGCGTATCATCCACCAGATAATTCATTTGCAAGCCAGTCGGAGACAAACCCACAACAAAGCGTAATAATTTTTCGTTTTCGTCCAGGCCGTCCCAGCAAAAATAATCTTCAAATGTCATTTTTCCGGGTAAAAAGCATAAAACCGACGTCCCCATACCCAGAGGCGCGGCGGTAATAGCCGGAATACCTTTTTCGGCACAGGCTTTAAAGACCAGCTCGCGCGCTTTTACCGCAAAAAAATCCAGACCATCTACATATAAATCCACCCCATCCAAAAACTGATCAACATTATCAGCATTTATACCCTGCGGAAAGGTATCGATATCAAGTTCCGGGTTAATGTCCCTGGCCATTTCTTCCATCACCTCAACCTTGGAACGATTGAGGTGGCTGACACTCGCACCGGCTTGGCGATTAAAATTCGCCAACTCAAAAACATCCAGATCAGAGATGTTAAATTTTCCGACACCCAGACGTGTCAGCGTAATCAAATGGCTGCCGCCAACTCCACCGAGGCCGGCAATGGCAATTTTTTTAGATTGCAGCATCTGCTGTTCATGCTCTGTGACCCAGCCGATATTACGGGAGAAGGCTTGTTGATAATTAAATGACATACAT
>CAYUAE010000109.1:0-6977 GCA_964442675.1 uncultured Methylomarinum sp. | reverse complement strand
CCTGGGTATGCGGGGATCAAAACCCCGTGCCTTACCGCTTGGCGACAGCCCAATATTTGAATTTAAAACAATTAATAATGCTTTAATTTTTGATGGAGCGGCGAAATATTCTGACCCTTTGTCAAAAATACCTGCCAATCATCCTGCAAAGCTTCAACTGCTTTTTCTGCCTCTTCTTTTTTATCAAAAGCGGCAAAAACACATGCTCCAGTCCCTGTCAGCCTTGCTTGTGAAAAAGCACTCAAGCTTTTCAACGCCTTATCAACTGCTTGATATTTCCTGCGAACCACTTCGAGACAATCATTTCTGCTGTCCCCCGCTAGAAAGTCGCATATTTTGATGGGTTTACTATCTCTTGTCAAATTTTTATTTGAAAAAATTTCACCTGTATCGACATGATCCTCCGGTTTAATGACAACATACCAGGATTCAGGCACATCAATAGCACATAATTTTTCACCGACCCCTTCAGCCCAGGCCGCCTTACCAAACACAAAAACGGGCACATCAGCCCCAAGCACCAAACCAAGCGACATCAGCTTTTCAGTCGACAACCCCAGCTGCCATAAATGATTCAACACCAATAATGTGGTTGCCGCATCAGAACTCCCGCCACCAAGACCGCCACCCATTGGCAATCTTTTGTCAATCTCGATACTTACGCCTTGCCGGCACCCCGTTTCTTGCTTCAACAACCGGGCAGCCCGCACCGTCAAATCCTCGTTTTCAGCCACACCAGGAATCGTTTTTTCAAGCCGAACAACATCCTCGCTCAAAGGATGAAAAGTAAGCCAGTCACACAAATCCAGCATCTGAAAAACAGTCTGCAACAAATGATAACCATCATCCTTTCTACCGATGATTCTGAGCATCAAATTCAGTTTTGCCGGCGCTGGCCATGGCTCACCCCAACCCGATCGCAGCACACCATTCACTTTATTTTCCATTGATCCACGATAATTTTTATTTTTACCTGCCGATGATTCAAACGCATTTTTTTGGGCAAATAAAACACCCCGGCCTTTTGCAGCAAATTATATTCAACCTGCCACCCTGCCTGAAAAAAACCCTTATTATCCAACACATAAGACTGCTCTGGACTTGGCACGCCCAGCAACCAATAGCGCAATGACTCTACCGGGACATTCACAGAAAAAAACCGCCTGAAAACCTTTTCAGCGGGCTGATAATATTTTTGCTGCCGGCCGCCTTCATCAACGATCACAACATTCTTCCTAACCGTTATACGTACTCGACCTTGCCCAAACGGACCCGCCAGCTCCAACACGTCTTCAACATGCTGCCGATGTATCCATACCAGAGATGCACTAAATGACTCTTCTACCGAATGAACGGCAACTCTACCCTCTGCAACCCAATGCTCAAGCGAATAAAGTGCCTGCGGGCGTACTAACGCATAATTTTCTACCGGCTTGATATGCTGCTGCGCACAACCTTGAAACAAAAGCAAAAACAATCCAGCCAGCCAATACAACATGTCTATGAGTCATTCAAAAAACGCTTTTTAAAGTCCAGCAAATATTTATCACCAGGATGCTTTTCCCAAGCCTCATCAAAAACCGCCTTCGCCTCATCATAAGCTTGCAGTTTCCACAAGATTTCCGCTAAATGCGCCGCAATCTCAGCCTCCGGCTGCTTTTCATAGGCCTTACGAATTAACGTCAATGCCTGCTGCAGATCACCTTGCTTATATTTCAACCAGCCATAACTATCAATAATTACCGCCGAATCAGGCTTTAAAGATAATGCCTTCTGCAAATATTTTTCCGCCTCTTGATAGCGATCCGTTTTCTCGACCAAGGTATAACCGAGTGCATTCAACGCTGCCGCATCATTCGGGCTTTTTTGCAGGATTTTATGCAGATCCCGCTCCAGAATATCCAGCTTATCAAGCTGCTCTGCCATCAATGCTCGCGCATACAGCAGGTCTTTATTATCCGGAGATTGCCTCAACCCCTCTGACAACAAATCAAAGGCTTCCCGCTGTCGCCCTGTAGCATTATAGAGCTCGGATTTCAACAACATTAAAGCGACTTTCTTTCCTGGAAAATCACGCTCTAACTCCGACAACCTCGATTCAACCTGCTCGAACTGCTTCTGCTCCATCAACACCGACACAGCCGCCAATCGCGCTTCAAATGCATAAGCCCCCTGCGTGACACGATCAAACCATACCAACGCTTCTTCCGGCTGTTCCTGCATCAAGGCAATGCGCCCCAGATAATAAGCCGCCTGCCCCTCCCAAGCCTTTTCATGGATCAACTTGCGCAATATCTCTTTAGCATCGTCCAGTTTTTCCTCATGCAAATAGATCAGCGCAATTGCAAATTGACTTTCAGCATCATCTTCATCGATTTCAAGAATATCATGATAAATATCGATAGCCTGGTCGTATTTTTCAGCCTCCATGTAAACTTGGGCAAGCATTTTCCTGAATTTAACATCGTCAGGATATTGATCGATCGCATCCTGCAAATATTGCTCTGCCAAATCCAATTTCCCTGCTCGCACACTGATCTGCGCCCGCATAATGATTGCCTTTTTCCAATCAGGCTGAATCGCCAATGCTTGATCGATCGCGTCCAATGCCTGCTCATACTGCTGTCGTTTTGCGGCTAACAGCGCCTTCACATAAAAAATTGCAGCCTGCTCGGGATGCTGCGCGGCTAATTCATCCAGAATTGCCAGCATCTGATTTTCTCGGCCATTACGCGCCATCACTTTCGCCATTTCCAGCAAAACGGATTCAAACCCAGCCGGATCCAATTTCAGATAAGCATTCAGTTGCTCAATAGCAAAGGCCTTATCAGCATTGCGCATAGCGGACAGCAAGGCTATTTTTCGAGCAGACAAATTATCAGGCGCGACTTTCAACCACAATTGAACGGCTTGCTCAATTTTTTCCGGGTCTTTTAAATACAAAGCAATCCGCGCCGCACGTTCAGCCACCCGCGGATCACGCACCCGTTGCGCGGCCTGCAAATAGGCATCCAGTGCCACATTATAAGCTTTCCGCTGGCCTGCCAATTCACCCGCCAATAACAAATACAAGGTATCGGGATCAATTGATGTTTGTTTTTCAATTTTCGCAGGTTTTTCCGCTTTCGGCTCCAAAGGCTTAACAACATCTTGTAGCGGCGCCTTTTCCGACACGCTCGAACACCCTGTAACAACGACCAGTCCTGCTAACTTTATCCATTTTTTCATTGCTTCAGCTTACCTGATTTTTTTGCAAAAAAGTTTCTTTATAGAACCTCGGAAAACACCCTAGGTTCACATCATTATCCGATTCTACTTGGTAAAACATCCTTTTTTCCTTAGAATACAAACATTTTTCCATTAAACATAGATAACACTCGATGACGTTTATCGCGACAGGGATTAACTATAACACGGCTCCGGTTGCAATTCGCGAACGGCTGGCATTCCCTGTGGAAATCTTACCACGCGCATTAAAAAGCTTAAAACTGGCCGCTAATATTTCCGAAGCTGCGATCCTTTCAACCTGCAATCGAACTGAAATTTACTGCCACACATCAGAAGACAATACGACAAAACTCATTGATTGGATTGCCACCGAAAAAGATATCGACCCGGTTGATTTTACGCCTTATCTGTATAGCTACCAAGAATCGAATTCAATTCGCCATATGTTCCGTGTCGCCTGCGGGCTCGATTCAATGGTGCTTGGCGAACCCCAGATTCTGGGGCAGATGAAAACGGCTTATCAACTCGCCTATGAAGCGGGCACCCTGGGTAAAAATTTAAGTCGCTTGTTCCAGCATACATTTTCCGCGGCTAAAAAAGTGCGCACCGATACTGCCATTGGCTCCAGCCCGGTTTCAGTTGCCTTCGCCGCAGTCCAGCTTGCCAAACAAATCTTTGATAATTTGAGCGAGCAAACGGCTTTATTGATTGGCGCCGGCGAGACCATTGAATTAACGGCCAGACATCTTTATCAACATGGCGTTGGCCGCATCATCATTGCCAACCGTACCTTTGACAAGGCGCATATGCTGGCCAGCCAATTTAACGGCTACGCTATCGCATTAGCCGAACTTCCCGCACATTTAGCTGAAGCGGATATTGTCGTTTCATCAACCGCAAGCCAACTCCCTATTCTGGGCAAAGGCATGTTGGAAAGCGCAATTAAAAAACGCAAACACAAACCAATTTTCATGGTTGATCTTGCCGTTCCAAGAGATATTGAAGCTGAAGTGGAACAACTGGCCGACGTTTACCTGTACACCGTTGATGATTTAAAAAACACCATCAACGACAACATGGAATCTCGTCGCCGCGCCGCCGAGCAAGCCGAAGAAATTATTGATACCGAGGTCGAGCATTTTTTGAGCTGGTTGCGCTTACAATCGGCACAGTCCACCATTCGCGACTTCCGTCAGCATGCCGAGCAGGTTCGCGATGAATCACTGCAAAAAGCATTACGCCAACTCAAAAATGGCCAGCCTGCCGAACAGGTTTTACAGCGCCTGGCGCATAACCTGACCAATAAACTTATCCACACTCCCAGCACGCAATTACGTGAAGCCGGTGCCAATGAGCGCCAGGATTTGATTGCCGCCGCTCGGGAACTGTTTAAATTATCAGACCCCACATGAAACCATCAATCCAACAAAAACTGGAAAACCTGAGTCATCGCTTTGAAGAAATCGCAGGCCTGCTGTCGCAACCTGAAATCCAAAGCGACCAAAATAAATTTCGCAGCCTAAGCCAGGAATACGCTCAACTTGAACCTATCGTTGAGTGTTATGCACATTATCGTGACAACGAAGAAACTCTGGAATCGGCACAAGAAATGGCCAAGGATACTGATCCAGAATTACGTGAAATGGCTCAGGAAGAAATTCAGCTTGCGACAAAGAAAAAGCAGGCGTTAGAACAGCAACTACAAATTTTACTGCTCCCCAAAGACCCCAAGGACAGCAGCAATATTTTCCTGGAAATTCGCGCCGGAACTGGCGGTGATGAAGCGGCTATTTTTTCGGGAGATCTGGCAAAAATGTACCAGCGCTATGCCGAAAAACAGGGCTGGAAAGTCGAAACCATTAACGAAAATCGCGGTGAACATGGCGGTTACAAGGAAATTATTCTGCGCATCGCCGGCCAAAACGTGTATTCCCAGCTTAAATTTGAATCCGGAGCACACCGCGTTCAACGCGTGCCGGAAACCGAATCACAAGGCCGTGTGCACACCTCGGCCTGTACCGTCGCCATCATGCCGGAAGCCGAAAGTGTTGACCAGATCCAAATCAATCCGGCCGACCTCAGAATCGACACCTTCCGCTCCTCAGGCGCGGGTGGCCAACACGTTAACACCACAGATTCGGCCATTCGTATTACGCATATTCCAACCGGCGTCGTCGTCGAATGTCAGGATGAACGCTCGCAACACAAAAACCGCGCCCGCGCTATGTCATTGCTGCAGTCACGCCTGCTCGCCGCAGAGCAGGAAAAACAACAGGCCGAACAAGCCGAAACACGTAAATTACAAGTTGGCAGCGGCGACCGCTCGGAACGTATCCGCACCTATAATTATCCGCAAGGCCGGGTCACCGATCACCGCATCAACCTGACTCTCTATAAACTGGATGAAATCATGCAGGGCGGTCTTGAGCATGTCATTCAACCGTTGATCAACGAACACCAGGCAGAATTACTGACCCAACTCAGCGATGACAGCTAAACACAGCATTCAATCGACACTACAACAGGCCTACAATCAGCTTAAAGATGTTTCCGAGAGCGCCTGGCTAGATGCCGAAGTGCTATTGTGCCACTGCCTCAACAAACCCCGTAGTTACCTGAAAGCCTGGCCGGAAACAGAGCTTGCAGCTAACATCAACGCACGTTATCAGCAGCTGATTGCACAACGCGTGCAACACAAACCGGTCGCCTATTTGACTGGCACGCGGGAATTCTGGTCCAGACCCTTTAAAGTGACTGAAGATGTTTTGATCCCTCGGCCCGACACCGAACTTCTGATTGAAGTCAGTCTCCCCCTTATCCCACAAAAAGACTGTCGTATTCTGGACCTCGGCACCGGCTCGGGTATTATCGCCGTCACCTTAGGCCTCGAGCGACCACAAGCCACCCTGATCGCTACAGACAAAAGCGAAGCCGCCCTACAGGTCGCCAAAGAAAATGCCGACCACCTAGGGGCAAATAACATCCAATTCAGGGTGTCAGACTGGTTCAGTCAGTTGGCCACAGAAACATTTGATTTTATCCTCAGCAACCCGCCGTATATCAATACGCGCGATAAACATCTTTTGCAAGGCGATGTCCAACACGAACCGAAAACAGCACTCGTCGCGGCCCAACAAGGGCTTGCCGATATTCTGACCATTGTCCAACAGGCACCACAGCATTTAAATCCCGGCGGCCACTTACTGATCGAGCACGGTTTTGACCAACAAGCGGCCGTACAACACATCTTTTCTCAAGCCGGATTCAGCACGATCCAGACACATATCGACCTGGCCGGCAATCCCAGAATAACCTCTGGCTTATGGAATCTGTCATGAACGCACTATATATCCCAAGAAAACTCACTCAACACCTGCTGCATCAGGCGCAAATTTCGCCCAACCAGGAAATCTGTGGACTGGTCGGCGGCCACAACGACACGGCAACCAGTGTTTACCCCATTGACAACATCTCAGAATGCCCCGCAACCCGCTTCGAGCTCGACCCAAAACAGCAGATTGCCGCCATTAACGCCATGCGTGAAAAAGGCGAACAGTTGCTGGCGATTTATCATTCGCACCCGACAGCGAGCGCCGAACCCTCGCAACACGATATTCAACGCGCCAACTACCCGGATGCGATTTATCTGATTATTTCGCTGAATACCAAAGGTGTCCTGGAAATGCGTGGCTTCCATATCAAGTCGCAACAGATTAAAGAGATTGATTTAATTATGACCCCATAAATCC
>CAYUAE010000108.1:0-7014 GCA_964442675.1 uncultured Methylomarinum sp. | reverse complement strand
GTAACACCTAAATAACCCACATCCTGAGCCGTATTTTTTCTATCCCAGAATGTCAGGTATTTTATGCCAGGGAATTCAATAGATTCACCCCGCCAGCCCACATATACGCCAAAAACCTGACGTGGCTTATGTTGCCAGTTACGACTTTGGCGAGATTCAATGGCACTCAGTTTTTGCAGGATACCTTTAAAGCCTTCGATATTGGAATCGCCGGGTTTGGCATTATGATGCCAGCCGTGTACAAAAACATTAATCAACACATCATGGTCTGAGGACACCTTATACAGCTGGTCTAAAACGGCTTGTAATTGCGCTCTGTCTCGCAATTGCCCCTGATCGTCGACTTCCACAAAGCCTAACCAGTAGTCAGCAGGCGCCTTGCCAATCTTTTGTATAGCATGAGATGCGCAATCTTCTGAAACTGTGACAGAACAAGGGGCATAGTTGGCACGATAAATCTGATCTGATGCGCACCCTGTCAATAGTAAAAAACCAATAACTAACGTAAACAATCGCCTCTGTTTCATGTCGCATCTCCCCAAAAAATATCACCTCAGCCACCAAACGATCGCTGAATATCTTTACAATGTACTGATTATTGCTTCATCATAACAGCGTTTTGTTATTGCTATAAATCACAATGTCTGAATTTTTATTTTCCCTGCGTGGTGTTCCTGAAGATGAAGCCGAACAAGTTCGCGCGCTGTTGACCGAACATAAGATTGATTTTTATGAAACTGATGCTGGAAACTGGGGTATTTCCATGCCGGCGTTATGGGTTCGGGACAAGGCAAGCTACCAACAAGCCCGCCTGTTATTGGATCATTATCAACAACAGCGTTTTATAGAACAGCGTGCCCTGTACAACCAACAAAAACAACGCGGCCGTCAACGCACCCTGTGGCAGGTTTTTTGGGAGCGGCCGGTAACATTTGTACTGTCGGTCGGCTTTATTGGCCTTATTATTTATCTGTCTATTCGTTTGCTACAGGATTTTGGCTTATGAAACCCGCTTATCGTGATCTTATCGCCCTGCTCGTTTACTGCGGCTTTATTTTTTATTTATCGTCACGCAGCAGTTTACCCACACCCATGCTGTTTCCACATCAGGATAAATTCATTCATACCGGCGCTTATTTTGTCATGGGTGTTCTAACCTGGCGCTACTTGCGTCACCTGACTGCATCAGGGCTGTTGAAAAGCTGTGGCACGCTATTATTTTGCAGCGTATATGGCATCAGTGATGAATGGCATCAATCTTTCGTACCAGGGCGGGATGCAGATGCGCTCGATTGGGCCGCCGATACCTTCGGCGGCCTTTTGGCAGCGTATGTCTGTTTTTATCTTGAACGCTGGTCGCGCTTTAAAAAACGCCCGCTTTAACTGATTTTTTCAGCATAATGCAGCATAAGCTGTAAATTTCGATTACCGCGAAACTCATTGATGTCGAGCTTGTAAACGGCCTGAATCTGCCGTGTGCCCAACCAGCTTTCCGGCTTTTCCACAAAAAAGGCAATAGCGTCCAGCAGTAGCTCTTCGCCTGTCAGCTTCAATACAAACTTGAGATGTTGCTGCCCGACAATACGGCATTGAATCACCTCGAACTGACCATGAAAAACCGGCTCTGGAAAACCTTGCCCCCAGGTCGCCGCTTTTTGTAATTGTTCGGCAAAAGACAAGGTTAAATGATCCTGTTTCAATTCACCGTCCGAGTAGACTTTCTGCTCCAGGTCAATATCGCTCAGTTTTTCCGTCACGACTTCATCGAACGCCAGCGCAAAAGGCGGATAATCATGCATTTCAAGCGTCAGGCCGGCCGCCATCGCATGTCCACCAAATCGCTTTAAAATATCAGGATGACGGGTCGCGACTTCACATAAAACATCGCGGATATGAAGACCTTCAATGGAACGCGCCGAACCTTTAATCTGACCATTGTCGGCGGGTGCAAAGGCAATAACCGGACGATGCAGGCGGTCTTTAATGCGTGAAGCCAGGATACCAATCACGCCCTGATGCCAATCTGAGTTGAACAAACAAACGCCGGCCGGTAAATGATTTTCATCAAAAGCTTTCATTTCCGCCAATAACTGCATGGCTTTATGTTTCATTTCCGCTTCAATTTCCTTGCGCTCCTGATTCAGTGTATCCAGTTGCCGGGCGGCATCTAATGCAATTTCGGCATCATCGGTCAAAAAACATTGAATGCCTAAGGACATATCATCCATACGCCCGGCAGCATTCAACCGCGGGCCGATGGCAAAGCCCAGATCTGAAGCCTGCATCCGTTCTAGTTGCCGGCCCGCAATTTCGATAATCGCCTTAATACCTGCATGACACTGTCCTGAGCGAATCCGCTGCAAGCCTTGATGAACCAGAATACGATTCACCTCATCTAAAACCACCACATCGGCCACCGTCCCCAGCGCCACAAAATCCAGAAGCTGAGCCAGATTCGGTTCGGCTAAATTGTGACGCTTGAACCAATCCTGCTCACGTAAATAACGCCGCAAAGCCATCAACACATAAAAAATAACGCCGACACCGGCAATATGGGTGCTGGGGAAACGATCATCGGGCAAATTGGGATTAACGATAGCCGCCGCCTCGGGCAGCGTTTCGCCAGGCAAATGGTGATCTGTGACCAACACTTGAATGCCCGCCGCATTAGCGGCAGCCACGCCCTCTATACTGGCAATGCCATTATCCACCGTAATAATCACGTCGGCCTGTTGCTGTTTGACCAATTCGACGATTTCAGGGGTCAAGCCATAACCGTATTCAAAACGATTGGGCACAATAAACGACACATTTTCAGCACCGAGTAATTGCAAGCCCCGCATGGCCACTGCACAACTGGTCGCACCATCGGCATCAAAATCGGCGACAATGCAGATTTTCAGCTGTTGCTCTAAGGCCTGATGCAACAATTTGACCATTGTCCTCATGCCAGACAACAACTCTGGTGCCGGCAAACGCGCCAGAGAACGATCCAGTTGGGATGGCTTATCAACCCCCCGGCTGGCAAAAATACGCGCCAACACCGGATCCATATCGGTTTGTGTTAATTGGGATGATTGAACGGGACGTGGAACGATATTTTTTTTAACGCCTTGCAGAAACATGGTTTTCCAGAAAAATAAGTTAGGCTACAACGACATCTTCTCGCGCAGCTTTAAAAAGCGTTGATAGCGCTTGGTTGAAATATCGCCTTGTTCGACGGCTTTCTTGATGGCACAGCCTTTGTCTTGCAGATGGCGGCAGTTATGAAAACGACAGCGCTCGATCAGCGGTTGAAATTCACGAAAGCCCCAGGCCAGTTCGGCTTCGGTCAAGCCGGCCAGGCCGAAAATCGCCACGCCGGGACTGTCAATCAAATCCCCGCCTTCGGGCAGATGATATAAGGTTGCCGCTGTGGTGGTGTGGCGGCCATGTTTTGTGGTGGCGGAAATTGAATTTATTTTAAGATTCTTGTCGGGGATCAGCCGGTTGGTCAATGATGATTTGCCGACACCGGATTGACCGGCGAACAGGCTGACATGCCCTTGCAAATCCCGCTTCAAATCATCCAGTCCGATATTTTCTACCGCACTGACTTTATACAAGGGGTACTCCAATGCCTGATACAGCGCCAGTTCCGCTTGCAATGTTTCACTGCCGGGCAAATCAACCTTGTTCAGCAACAGGCGGGCTTCGATGTTGCGGTTTTCACACAGCGCCAAATATTGGTCAATCAATAAGAAATCACAGCGCGGCTCGGGTGCAAAGACGATATAAATATGATCGATGTTAGCGGCAACCGGCCGTATCTTGTTGTTTCTCGCCGGCCGGATCAGCACCGACCGACGAGGTAGAATTTCATCAATTCGCCCCTGTCCCGCTGCGACCTGCTCAAACAGTACCCTGTCACCGACGGCAACTGTTTCCAGCTTTCGGCGGGGTTGGCATAACAGGATTTCACCCTTAGCCGTTTCGACCGCAATGCCTTTGCCCAGGTGTGAAATGACCAGGCCTTCCTGTTTTTCTGCCATTAACCGTGTCGCATTTTTTCTTCGATATGGGCAATACGAATGGCAGCCGGTGGATGGCTGTAATGAAATGCGGAATAAAGTGGATCAGGCGTCAGGGTGCTGGCATTTTCCTCATACAGCTTGACCAGACCGCTGATCATTTTATCGCCACGTGCATTTTCGACGGCAAAATCATCGGCTTCAAATTCGAATTTGCGTTGAAACCAGGCGCTGACAGGCTGGATAAACGGGGTAAACACCGGCGTCACGAGCATGAACAAAACCAGGGCTACGGCATTTGATTTGACATCGGTCACGCCAAGGCCGGTAAAAAACCAGTCCTGTTGAATCAGCCAGCCCAGAATCGCGAAACTGATCAGCGTCATGATGGATGAAGAAATCAACATTTTAATCACATGTTTGCGTTTAAAATGGCCTAATTCATGCGCCAGCACGGCTTCCAGTTCTTCTTCATCCAGCGAATTGATCAGGGTATCGTAGAACACAATACGCTTGTTATTACCAAGCCCGGTAAAATAAGCATTACCGTGACCCGACCGGCGTGAACCATCCATGATAAAGATACCATTACTGCTAAAGCCACAACGCTCCAGCAAGGCCTGAATTCTGCGCTTGAGCGAGCCATCTTCCATCGGCGTGAATTTATTGAACAACGGTGCAATAACGGTCGGAAACAACCAGCTCATCAACAAAGAAAAACTGATTAAAATAGCCCAGGCGTACAGCCACCAGAGTTCGCCGATACTGTCCATAACCCATAGAATCAAAGCCAATATTGGCATACCGATACCCAGCACCAAAGCAATGGAGATAAGCTGATCTTTGATGAATTGCTTTGGCGTATTTTTATTGAATCCGTATTTTTCTTCAATCACAAAGGTTTGATACCAACTGGTGGGCAATTCCACCAATGTCATAATCAAAAACAGGCTGGCAACGGCGGCCAGATCGGCCATCATCGGCGACAGGCTCTGGCTGTGCCAGAAGCTGAAAATCGCATTGATGCCACCGCCTAAGGTTAACACCAGCAACATCAGCAAACTGATAATATGGTCAATCGTACCCAGTTTTCCTTTTTCGACCGTATAATCGGCCGCTTTTTGATGTGCTTGTAGAGAAACCCGATTTTTAAACGCGTCAGGAACCTGGTTACGATGCGCCAAAACATAGTTTTTCTGGCGCCAGTCCAACCAGAATTGAATCGCGGTTGAAATCGCCAAAGCAATCAGAAAAATAAGGCTAAATGTCTGCATAATGTCTAAATAAAAATGGAAATGGCTATACAGATTATCCAATGCTACAATTTACCGCAACTTTTTAACTGTTACGGATAAACATGTCTGCCGATTCTGAAAATCTCATCTGGATTGACCTGGAAATGACTGGCCTTGATCCAGACAAGGATCAAATCATTGAAATTGCCACGATCGTCACCGATAAAAACCTGAATATCCTGGCCGAAGGGCCGGTTCTGGCGATTCATCAATCGGACGAAACCTTAGCGGCAATGGATGACTGGAATCAAAAACATCATGGCCAATCCGGCCTGATCGATCGAATTAAGGCCTCCAGTCTCGATGAAGCCGAAGCCGAACGACAAACACTGGAATTTTTGAAACAATGGGTGCCGGCCAATAAATCACCGATGTGCGGCAACAGCATTTGCCAGGACAGGCGTTTTTTATATCGCAGCATGCCCACTTTGGAGCAATACTTCCATTATCGTAACCTGGATGTATCCACCTTGAAGGAGCTGGCATCGCGCTGGGCACCGGATATCATGAAGGGATTCAAAAAGAAATCGGCGCATAAGGCGCTCGATGACATTCAAGAGTCGATTGACGAAATGAAGTATTACCGCGAGCATTTCATAAAATACTGACGATGAATCACTTATTGGCGGTTGCAATGGGTGGCGCATTAGGTGCCGTACTGCGTTTTATGGTTTCCAATGGTGTTTATCATTGGCTGGGACGCAGCTTTCCGTTTGGCACCCTGGCCGTCAATATTCTAGGCTCTTTTCTGATTGGTTTAATGACGGAAGCCTTGATTGTACAGCGTGTTGCCATTTCCACTGAATATCGCGCGGCCATTCTGGTTGGTGTGTTTGGTTCTTTTACCACCTTTTCCACCTTTTCTCTGGAAACCGTCTTTTTGCTGGAACAAGGTAATTTCGCCAAAGCCGGATACAATATCCTGCTCAGCGTTGGCACCTGCCTGCTGGCGGTCTGGATCGGTTTGTTGCTCGGCCGTACGCTGTTCAATTATTCTGGCGGTATCATTCATTGGAATGGCGGCATCGTGCCTTTTGCCTTGATGATCGTCAATGCGGTGGGCGCATTTCTGCTCGGCATTATCAGCGCGCTGTTACTGGCTAAGGTCAACATGTCTTTGGAACATCGCGCGGCCATTATTGTCGTGATGACAGGATTGTACCTGACCTTTTCCACTCTCTATGTGCTGCTGTATCTGATCGAAAGCGGCCATAGCTTTGACACGCATTTAACCGTCATACTCACCGTCTTCGTATCTAATCTGCTGATTTCAGGCACAATGCTATGGTTAGGGATGCTCACTGGAAAACAACTATGAAAAAAACGGTCACCTGCGCGCGTATTTTTACCTTAGAAGGACATGACCACCTGGATCAGATCCTGCAAATTCTGCGGGACGAAGAAAACATCGTAGGCGTAACGGTCAGCCGGGGTATTGCCGGCTACGGTGACTCACGCGAGATACATAGCGCTAACCTGCTGACCTTATCACTGGAATTACCGCTTATTATCGATTTTTATGATGAAACCGAAAAGGTTTTGCATGCCATTGACGTATTACAACAGCGACTGAATCTCGATCATATTGTCAGCTGGCCGGCTGCATTACATTTTCGCTGATTTTATAGCCAGAGCAAAATATTACCTGATATAAGTTATTGAATTATATTTTCGTGTGCAAAGAAATTTTATTGACGTTTAACTTAGGA
>CAYUAE010000107.1:0-7138 GCA_964442675.1 uncultured Methylomarinum sp. | reverse complement strand
TATTATTTTGTAATCACAAAACGAACGGCGTCGAGTTTCAGCTGCGTCTGTTGAATATTATCATGCCCCAACAGAGCGAGCTCTTTGAGCTGTTCGATTTCGTCTTGTTTAATGCCAGGGTTCACCTGCTTCAAGCGTGTCAGTCGTTTGATTTCCGCCCGATATGTCAGCAATAATTGTTGACTGCTCTTATCAATCAATGCCTGCATTTTAGATTCTGCCGCCTGTTCTGCCAGCCGTATCATGGCATTGATGACATCGCGTTGATGATTCAAAAACTGGGTGATCTGTTGCTTATCAAAACGATCACCGGTATCAATCATACTTTGATGACTGATGTCGTCGCTGCGGTCATTCTGCGCCTGATCGATTAAAATCCGAATGGGTGTGGGCGGTAAAAAACGGTTGATTTGCAATACCGGTGGTGCGCTGCATTCAACGATAAACAACATCTCCAGCAAAAATTGCCCGCCTTTTAATGCTGGATGTTGAATCACAGCAACCGAGGCATTGCCGGTGTCACTGGACAACACCCGGTCCATTGCCGCCATCACCATTGGATGTTCATCTGTCAAAAACTGCATATCTTCCCGCGCCAACGCAATGTCGCGGTTGATAGTGACGGTAACACCATCCTCTTCCAGTCCCGGAAAATGCGCCTCCCGCATATTTTCAGTCGGCGTCAGAATATAACAATCGGCGGAATGAAATTCGGTATTGACGCCATAACAATCAAAAACTTGTTCCATATAGGGCCATAAAGAGCCCTTAAGCTCGCGTTTTTTCAATTCTCCAATTAACTGCCGGGCCTGTTCTGGACGGCATGAATTCAATTCCAGCAAGGGGTCGCGCCCCTTATGCAATTGTTCTTCCACCTGCTTGAGTACCTGCTGCGTTTTGCCAATCAGTCCATCGACGTACTCACTATTGCCGGGTTCTCTCATAGCCAGCTGCCGTTCTGCCTGCACCTGTTCCAATACTTGCGCGGCACCATTGCAGTTATGCTGAAAGGCATTCAAGCCCTCGTGATACCAACGATACAAGACATGCTGCGGGCTGTTTTCAATATACGGAATGTGAATTTGAATCACATGGGTCTGGCCAATTCGATCCAAGCGACCGATGCGCTGCTGTAATAGATCAGGATTGTCGGGTAAATCAAATAACAACAGATGATGCACAAATTGGAAATTTCGACCTTCGCTGCCGATTTCCGAACAGAGCAGTATCGTAGCCGCCGATTCCGGGTCAGCAAAATAAGCGGCTGCCCGGTCACGTTCGACAATGCTCATGCCCTCATGGAAAACGGCGGCGGCAATGCCGTGTTTTTCCCGTAACCATTTTTCCAGCGCAACCACCGTCTCCGCCTTGTGGCAGATCAGCAAGGCTTTTTCGGACTGGAGTTGTTTGATTTTGTCCAGCAGCCACTGTTGATAAACCGCTTCTGGCATACCATCGTTCGTCACCAACGGATAGGCATGACATTGCCGATCGGGAAAGCCTTTAACCGTCTGCCTGGAGTTGCGAAACAAAATGCGGCCGGTTCCGTGCTGGTCGAGCAACAATTGAATCAATTCATCCCGCACTGCCCTGATATCATCGGTCTGATTCACCTGCGCCAGCAATTTCTCGGCGTGATCATGACGAATAAGTTGTTGCAGCGTGTCAATTTCATCAACCGTCAAAGCGCTATCGGACAACAGTCGATGAGCAATTTCAGCGACTGGCTCATACTGTTTCTGTTCGGCCTGAAACTGCTCAAAATCATAAAACCGGTCCGGATCCAATAATCTCAAGCGGGCAAAATGGCTCTTCTCCCCCATCTGTTCCGGCGTCGCCGTCAGCAAAATCAGGCCGGGTGTGGATAAGGCAAGGTTTTCAACAAAACGATATTCAGCGCCAGGATTCTTCTCATCCCATTCGATATGATGGGCTTCATCGATCACTACCATATCCCAGCCTGCATCCAGAACCTGTTGTTGTCGCGTAGGGTGTTGCGTCAAAAAATCCTGTCCGCATAACACGAGCTGCTCGGTTAAAAATGGATTTTCATCCGCTTCGGCGGCAGCTTGGCAACGTTCTTCATCAAACAGGCTGAAACGCAAATTAAAGCGCCGGATCATTTCAACCAGCCACTGATGCAACAAGGCATCCGGTACGATAACCAGAATACGCTGGCTCAAGCCGTTCAGCAGGCGGTGATGCATAATCAGCCCGGCTTCAATGGTTTTCCCTAAACCGACTTCATCGGCCAGCATAACCCGTGGCTGAATCCGATTAGCTGCCTCATGGGCAATATAAATCTGATGTGGAATCAGCGCGGCTCGAGCGCCTTGTAATCCTTTAACCATTGACTGCTGAAACGCTTCCTGCCGCCGCCAGGTTTCATAGCGCAATTGAAACCAGGCGGGCGGATCGAATTGACCGCTAAACAGACGATCTTGCGGCTTGTTAAACTGAATATGGGGATTCAGATCCATTTCCTCCAGCGTGACAGAATCCCCGCTTTCGTTTTTACCGATATAGACCAGAAGACCGTCCTGTTCCTGAACAGCGTCAATCTTGATTTTTTCGCCATCGATCGATTCTATGCTGTCGCCCGGCGAAAATTGTACTCGCGTCAACGGCGCATTGGCTTTGGCATAGACTCGTCGCTCACCCGTCGCCAGATATAACACGGTAACCCGGTTGAATTCGACCTCCAGAATAAGGCCTAAGCCCAATTCTGCTTCGGTATTACTCATCCAACGTTGCCCAGGAACCATAGTCGTCATTTAACCCAGCCTTGCCATGGAAAGTGGCCAAAAGAAAGTCTCATTGTATCCATAAGTTTTGTGTACCCTGTGTTATTAAGTAATGGCTGAAGGATGAATAGCGTTTTAGGCTGTAATTTTTGAAATACCTACAGCTTCTCTGAGTTCCTGAATAAACGGTGTTGCAATCGCTCGTGCCTTTTGTGCGCCCTCTTGCAATTGTTCTTCAATATGCTCAGGTGCATCTAGCAAAGCCTGATAACGCTCCCGTGCCGGTGCGATTTCTTCGTTTATTTTTTCAAATAAAATCTTTTTCATTTCCCCCCAGCCAATGCCTTCGGCATAACGATGACGCATCTCGGCCACTTCAGAGTCACGGGCAAACGCCTGATAGATCCCGAACAAGGTACAGCCTTCCGGGTCTTTAGGCTCACCCGGCTCCAACGAGTTGGTTTTGATTTTATTGATCAATTTACGGAATTTTTTCTCATTTTCAAACAATGGAATGGTGTTGTTATAACTTTTACTCATTTTGCGCCCATCCAGCCCTAACAATGTTGCTGCATTTTCCTCCACTACAGCTTCCGGCAGAGTAAAATGTTCACCATAAATATGGTTAAATCGACTGGCAATATCGCGCGCCATTTCAATATGCTGAATCTGATCTTTTCCAACCGGTACCTTGTTGGCGTTAAACATTAAAATATCAGCCGCCATTAAAATCGGATAACTGAACAGGCCCATGGTGATACCTTTGTCCGGGTCTTTGCCACCGGCTTCTTCATTTTCAGCGACGGCTGCTTTATAAGCATGCGCCCGGTTCATTAACCCTTTTGCTGTCACACAGGTCAACATCCACGTCAACTCCAAAATTTCAGGTACATCCGACTGACGATAGAACACGGCATTGGAGGTATCCAGGCCCAACGCCAGCCAGGTTGCCGCGATTTCCAGACTGGATTGTTTTACCCGTTCAGGTTCATGACATTTAATTAAGGCATGATAATCAGCCAGAAAATAAAATGGCCTGACATCATCATTTTTACTGGCGGCAATGGCGGGCCGAATCGCACCGGCATAATTGCCCAAATGGGGTGTTCCTGTCGTGGTAATTCCGGTAAGAACGATGGACTTGTTCATAAATTATCCTTGAATTTTTAAGTTAAATAATGCGCAAAATAAGTTCACAAAATAAAAGACAGCATCCGCTTAACTCATTGACCGCAACCGGACTAACATGCCCGCACGCTATTGAGTAAACAACTGATCTTTAATTACGTTTAACCGATAATTATAGCCTAAACCACCCTGCTCCAGCTTCTTCGCATTTAAACGCTTTCTTCCTGCCCAGTAGGTTACAATACTCAAGCCAAACAGGTTACAGATTGACAGGATAACCGTATGAATAATAATGATAATAAGAAATTTCCCGCCGCCAACCAGTTAAAAAAACTCAGAACGACGCTGGCTATTTTGCAAGGCACACACCTCTTATCTACGTTATCGCGGGAAGCCGAAGCCACTGTTTCCCATGATCAAACCAAACGCGTTACCTATTTGACCATGTTATTCACCCGTATCCATCGGGATATTTTTCATGACTGGAAAGATCAGGCCAGTGTCAATCACAGGCCAGGAATTATTGTTTCCGCCGTCACTCGAAAACGCTTTCGTAACACCATTGGTCAGTTGGTGCTTGATGGCCAGAAAAATGAAGACACCGCGATATTCGACAACAATGGTTTTGTCATCTACACCGAAAATATTGCTGACAGACTGGCCTGTTTTTATCAGGAAATGCGACGCGTCCGGCCATTTTCCTATGGCAATCGCATTACACTTGATTTATTTATGAGCACACTAGGGCACTTGCCGGCCTTTAAAGCTGTTTATGAAGCCGGTATTGATTTTAGACGATTGGCCAAAGGCGACGCCGTCATTCTTCATAGTCCAGACAGTGACCTGAAGCAAATCAGCCTCGCCTTTCAACATGCCTTAGACCCAGTCCGCAATAAAACCCTGGCAAACAAAGCTAACAGCTATGGCACCTGGCCGGAAAACAAATATTTTTTGTCAGGCATTCCGTTTCTATCCCATACCACAGAAGATGGCGTATTGTGTTTAGTCACCGTGACCGGCGGACTGGTGCCTGTTAACAGCATTACCGAAGACCCATTCAGTGAAGGTAAACACCTGGCCGACAGTCCTTTGAGTATTGCTGAAAAAATAATCGGCTATCTGCCTGGTACAGAATACCTCCGACATCCAGATAAACGCCTGATTGATGGCATTCCCATTCGAGAAGACGGCGTCGCTCCCCTCTTTTGTCTGGACGTCAACATGCTGACCGGTCTTCGCACCCCCAGCCACATGGAATTTCTGGACCTTCTGAAAGAATGTGAAGGCGATAAAAAGCATTTGTTCAAAGTTGCGAATAATGAACCGCTTAAAAAACGCCTCCTCGCTGCCGCCGATGGCGATAAACGCTTGGAACGAACCGTTGAAATCGCCTATGACAGACTCTGTAGCATACAACGTATCCTAATTAACACCCGACAAAAAATATTTGAAGGTAAATCCCCCGTCCTGAAGCCTAAATTATTCATGAGCATGGGCGGCGCCGGCGCCGGAAAAACAGCCGTCGAAGAAATCGCCGCCGCCCAATGCGGCGACAACTATGTCATTGCCTCACTAGACGAATTCCGTAAATTAAGTGATTTATACAATGTCTTGACCGCAGCCAATCACCATAGTGACGACTATGTTTATGTAGAGCCCTTTGCCAATCGACTGCGCGATATGGTGGCACAACACGCCAAAGAAGCCGGCATCAATATTCTTTACGATGGCACCGGCATCCCCTACCAACCGCGCTACTCTACCATTATTCAGGATTTCAAGGCCGCCGGCTTCCATACTCAAATAACCGCAGTCGATGCCTTTCTGGTCAAGCCGCACGGACGCGAAACAGAGCTCTCACGCTGTGGCGTTATCGAAAGCGTCAAAGAACGCTTTAAACGTACTGGCCGCGCCTTACCCTGGGTCATTACCATCGACAAACATATCCGCGCTCCGCGTTCGTTTTTAACCGCTGTCGAAGATCCAAATCTTGAAAAAATCACCTTATTTGCCAATGATGGCAATATTGACCAGCACTACCTGGTTGCTGAAAGTTTCACCTTGTCCGAGCGAGAAATCAATGCGTTACAACAGCATCAGTCCCAACATTCACTGCAACCTTTTTTAAAAACATTAATCCTTGAACATCCAGACTCGTTTCTTAAAAAGTTAGCAGGACATCAGCAACAGAAATTGCTGTCATTGATTCAACGCAACCCCGGCTTTACCGAAAATAATGTGGCTTATCAAATTTATAGCAATCCATTCGGTTTACGCGGCCTGGTTATCTACAACAGTCAACGCTGGATAGACTTTCTTCAGAAAAGACAACTCAATCCTAATGCATCTGGTGAAGAAGGCTTATTACATAAATCTGACGCCTTGATCTTTCACGTCGACCCTTTAGCCGATACCCCCTGGATCACCCGTCTACAAGGTGAAGATTGATAAAATAATTTTTTTGGAAAAAATTTTAAAAAAATAATGAACTATTCCGAATTAATTTGTCATATAATGGACAGACTTAGGGGGCGACTTGGCTTCGACGCAGGTAGCAAAACCTTGAGTGCATGCCGAGGACAGTACATCTCGTAAAATATACTGATATTTAAAGTATTCGCAAACGACGAAAACTACTCAGTGGCTTTAGCTGCTTAAAAACAGCACCACTTCTCTGACTGCATGTGCTTATGCGTGCAGAGTCCTTCGGGACATTCAGGGATCATCTTACATAAGATCGCGCCTAGACTTCGTCCGGAGTCGAAAGCGTTAAAACCAATCGGAATCGCTGATGATTTTCCTGGCCCATCGGGTAGTCATCAGTTAAATTAAAAGCATGGGACAAGCATGTAGACCTTAAGGCGGAGTACTTGCGGACGCGGGTTCAATTCCCGCCGCCTCCACCATCCTATTGTTTCAAGAAATCCCACAGAGTCCTAAAAGCCTTAAGTTACAACAACTTAGGGCTTTTTTTATGTCCTATATGTCTCATACAATCCATTGACAGCCTACAAAAAAGACGGTATTTTTGACGGTACTTTTTGGAATCAAAAAACAGGTACCGTAAATGAAGCTTACAGACACCGCCGTACGTGGCGCGAAGCCGAAATCCAAACAATACAAACTTGCCGATGGCGAAGGTCTGTATTTACTCGTAAAACCCAATGGCGGAAAATACTGGCGGATGGATTACAGGTTCAATAATAGATGACATATGGGCTTTATTGGAGCCTCATTTACCTGGGCGTAAGGGGAGTTGGGGCGGC
>CAYUAE010000106.1:0-7139 GCA_964442675.1 uncultured Methylomarinum sp. | reverse complement strand
CTCTGTGATCTGAAGTGTCGATAAAAGGCAGAGAGCAGAGATGGCCTGGATCATGAAAATGAAATTAAAGATCCGCCGCGTAACATCAGTTAATATTTCCAAACACTGATCAGACTGGTGAAGTCATCTGTCCAGCTCTGATTGAGCGTCGTATTGGTCGCCAGTTGTCGCCACGGGTGTTGTGTTTGCGTCAGTAAGGCGCTAAAGGCATCCATGTTTTTGGATAGCAGAACCCAGTCAGAGGCGAAAATCTGCGATTTGCTTTGCGGGCGGTGTTTTTGAATCAAGCCATAAAGCCCTAACTGATGGGCATGGTCCGCCAAAACCGGTTCAAGATCAAGATAATGGTTGGAAATATGGAAAGCCAGGATGCCGTTTTCGGTTAAACGCGCCAGATAAAGCTCAAGCGCTTCCCGGGTCAATAAATGGGTGGGAATGGCATCTGAAGTAAAAGCATCAATGACCAACAGATCGAAATGTTGGTTGGATTGTTTTTCTAATGTCAATCGTGCATCGCCGGGATAAATTGCATACTGCGACATGCAATCATGCAGATAACTGAAATAGGCGGGCGTGGTCGCCATGCGGATGACAGCCGGATTCAATTCATAAAAATGCCAGTGTTGCTCCGCTGTCGCATAGCTGCCCAGTGCGCCACTGCCCAGCCCTACGATGCCGATGTTCCAGTCGGTACTGTGCCCTCGATAAGCCTGAAATACCTGGCCAATCGGCCCTTGGGCACTATAGTAACTGACCGGGGTACATTGGTTGTTATTATTGACCAGTTGCGCGCCATGTTGTGTGGTTCCGCTATACATGGCGTGCAGAACATCATTCTCCAGTCCGCTATCGTTGTCTGGCAGCGTGGTTTGGGTCACACTCAACACACCATAAAAATTACGTGTTTTCATCAAGGTTTGTTCATTTTGCTGGGTGAACGACGTGGTACAGGAAACCAGCAGGCTGCTGTATAAAAACAGGTGCAGCATGTTTTTATGAAACATGAAATAGTTGCCGACAACTGCCATGACAATGAGGGCAATGAGTGTGTTGTTGGCAATATCTTGATGATATTGATAAACCATCGCGCCAAAAAACGCTAAATAAATCAGCAGTGAAACAAGGAAGATGTTTTTGGGAATGGGGGCATAGTGTTTTTTAGTTATGGTATTTAACATCAGTGCCGCGATAATCATCAATGGATATTCATACAGATCATCAAACACAAAAGGCACTACAAAATTATTAAAAACGCCGCCTAACATCCCGCCTAAGGACATGATTAAATAATATTGGGTCAAATATTCAGGCTGGGGTCTGCGGCGAGCCAATTCGCCATGACAGAACATGATGCAGATAAAAAATATGAGCAGGTGTAATGCCAGCTCCAGGCTGTAATCGGCTAATTTTTCATCAGACAAAAAATAAATCAGGAAGGGCACGACCAGCCACGGTTGCAGCCTTGAGATCCAGGGGTGGAGGCTGTCGTTATAGTGGGAAAATACCAGAATAAAAGACAAAAGATAAAGCGCAAGTGGAATAATCCACAACAGGGGAACGGACGCAATGTCTGTACTGAGATAATGCGTTGTTCCGATCAGCAGGCTGGAGGGTACCAACGCTAAAATCAGCCAATGCAGTTGTTGGGCAAGCGTCGGTTTTGAGAGTAGGTGAGATGAGGGAGTTAAATCCTGAACAGTGTGATGTCCGCTCTGTTTATAAAAAGCCATACAAAGCAACACCAAAGCCAATAACAAGACAAACCCGGTGCTCCAAAAACGTTGCTGCTCAGAGAGACCTAGTTGTGATTCAAAGATAAGCGGATAACTGAGTAAAGCCAATAAACTGCCACTGTTGCTGGCGATAGACAGAAAATAAGGATCGCTGCTATGGCTGTGACCAAGATTTGAAAACCATTTTTGAATCAGCGGCGAGGTGGTCGATAGAATGAAAAAGGGCAGTCCGATACTGCCGAACAAGACGGATAACAGCCAGAATACAGGCGTACTGTCTGTCGGTGGCGCTTCAGTTTGTGTAATGCCAATGGGTATAAAGAGTAAACTCAACAGTAATAACGCACCGTGTACGCGGACTTGTTGTTTTGGGTTTAAATGGCGCGTTAAATAATGCGCATAGAGGTAGCCGATAAAAAGCAGCGTCTGGTAAAACACCATGCAGGTATTCCAGACTGATGCGGCACCGCCTAGCGCAGGCAGCAGCAGCTTGCCGAACATAGGCTGTAAAATAAACATTAAAGATGCACTCATAAACAGCGTTAGTGCAAAAAATACAACAGAAGCGAAATCCCGGCGGCTTTCGCTCGAATGAGCTATATCCATCGACGTCACCTTTGATTTTGAGTTTAATTGTGTGGAGTCAAAACCATTTTCTGTATAACAAATATTAAACGGAATCGTTTGCGTTTACAAAATATTTTTATGGGCATAGTTTTAAAAATCAAGTGTGGCTATGCCGGATATTTATCATGTGTTGATTTTGTAAGGGCGAATTGTAATTTTTGCTTGAGAGGTATACAGTTAAGGCATTTTTTAATGAAGTCAAAAAGGGGTTGAAATGGCGGAAAAAGATAAAATATTACAGTCCGAGGCTTACCAGCTTATTTTGGATTTCTTTTTTGGTAATCATGAAAAATGGAATGACCGATTTGATCATTTTTGCCGGCTTGCATCGGACATGGCAGGTAAGCCTATTGCCTTTAATAGTGCATTAGGGATTATTTTACTGTGGATGTTGAGTGGTCCCGTATTTGGTTTTTCAGATACCTGGCAACTGATTATCAACACGGCGACAACAATTGTTACTTTTTTGATGGTTTTTTTGATCCAGCATACGCAAAACAGAGACAGTAAAGCACTGCATATTAAGCTTGATGAGCTCATTCGTGCGCAGGAAGGGGCGAAAAATGATCTTATCGACCTCGAAATATTAGAAGAAAAAGAATTGAAATTGTTACACGATTATTATTTAAAACTGGCGAAGGACGCTCGCAAAGAGACATCTGCCGATTAAATGACTAAAACAAGGACGTTATTACCCCATCTGGCTTGTGCTAAAACCTCTTCAGAGACGGCAGTCTGGGCCAGTCGTGGCGATTGGCATGCCGATTTGCTTGGGGAGTTAAAACCATTATTACAAAAATGTATCCGTCCCTTGCATAACGTCACCTTGCAGTGGGATGTTTCTGAGATTGGCCGAATTGATACGGCAGGAATGTTGCTTCATATACAGGCGCTTGAACAGCTGCAAAAGCAAGGCTGCACGGTTGAGTTCAGAGGCCAAAGCCAGGACTTTGTACGCTTGTATGATTTGCTGCAAAAATACAGAACGGTTGAGGCTTCATCAGAAACACCGGCTCAACCCTCAGCGATTGTTTCTGTTTTAGATGATATTGGCAAACGCTGTGTTGGCGTGTGGTACACGTTAGCGAGTTTTTTAGCCTTTATCGGCGAAAGTTTTATCCATTTTCTCTATTCTCTGCGTCATCCTGGTGCATTTCGCATTAAAGCGATTATCAAAAATATCGATGATGCCGGCTTCAAAGCGTTACCGATTATTGCATTGACCAGCTTTCTGATTGGTGTCGTTATCGCTTACCAGGGCGCGGTGCAATTGGAAAAATTTGGCGCCAATATTTTTATTGTCGATATGATTGGTATTTCTATCACCCGCGAATTAGCGCCGTTGATTACGGCAATTGTTGTCGCAGGCCGCACCGGATCGTCTTACACTGCACAATTAGGTGTCATGAAACTGACCGAAGAAATTGACGCCATGCGGACCATGGGATTTGAACCGCATCGATTTTTAGTCTTGCCGCGCATGATTGCCTTGATGCTGGCATTACCCCTGTTGATTTTTTTTGCCGATATCATTGGTATTGCAGGCGGTATGCTGATTTCGAATTTGCATTTAAACTTATCATTTAATGAATTCCTTCATCGTTTGCAGAATGTATTGGCGGTTAAGCATGTCTGGATTGGTATCGGTAAAGGGCCGTTTTTTGCCTGGCTGATTGCGGTAGTCGGCTGTTTTAATGGTTTTCAGGTGGCCAGAGATACCGAAAGTATCGGCCGTTACACCACCATCAGTGTGGTCAATGCCATTTTTCTGGTGATTGCCTGTGATGCTGTTTTTTCCGTAATTTTAACCGAGTTAGGTATCTGATGACTGTCGTCATTAAAGCCCGTAATATAGTGACCCGGTTTGGCGATAATGTCGTCCATGATGGCGTGTCTTTAACAGTCAATGCCGGTGAAATTTATGGCTTACTGGGGGGGAGCGGCTCGGGCAAATCGACCTTGCTGCGCGAATTTATTTTATTGTTACGGCCTCTTGCAGGCTCAATTACGGTGCTAGACTATGATGTCATGGCGTTAAGCCCGTTTCAGGCTGAACAATTACGCCGCCGTTGGGGCATCCTGTTTCAATCGGGAGCACTCTATTCATCGCTGACCGTGGCTGAAAATATTGCCGTCATGCTACAAGAATATACTGACTTATCATCTGATGTCATTGCAGAGATTGTAAACATAAAACTCAATATGGTGGGCTTACCTGAACATGCCGCAGACTTATATCCGGCCGAATTAAGCGGCGGCATGATTAAACGGGCAGGATTAGCCAGGGCCCTGGCCATGGACCCTGAACTATTGTTTCTCGATGAACCTACCTCGGGTTTAGACCCTGTCAGCGCGGAAGGCTTTGATAAACTGATTATGGAATTGCGCGACATATTGGGCTTGACGGTGGTCATGGTGACCCATGATCTGGATTCAATCTGGACGATTGTGGATCGCTTTGCGGTATTAGGGGATAAAAAAGTGGTGGCGGAAGGCGATTTAGACACGGTGATGCAAAGCCCGCACCCTATTATTGATGCGTTTTTCAAAGGTGAGCGAGGGCGTATTCGGAGTCGTCATGGAAACTAGAATAAATTATACCGTCGTCGGTTTGTTTGTCGTTCTGCTGGCAAGCGGGCTGATCTATTTTATCTATTGGCTGGCCAAATACGGCACAGAGCAGGACTATACCTACTATAAGGTTTATATGACCGAGTCGGTCGCCGGTTTAAGTGCCGATGCAGCTGTCAAATATCGCGGTGTCAATATTGGCACCGTCGCTAAAATCGACTTACGTAAAGATAACCCCGAACAAGTCGAATTATTGTTGAAAATCAAGCAAGGTGTCCCGATCAAACAGGACACAACCGCGACGCTCAAGTTATTTGGACTGACCGGGCTGGCCTATATTGAATTGAGCGGTGGCACAAAGGATTCGCCGTTACTGCTGAGTGATGAAGACCATATTGCGGTGATTCCCGCACGGCCATCTATTTTTGCCCGCATCGATGAATCAGTCACCGACATGACAGGGAAGGCCGTGATGGCAATGGATAAATTTGTGCACCTGTTGAGCGATAAAAACCTGCAAAACCTTGAACAAATGTTCGATGAAACCAATGGCTTGATCAAAGAAATCAGACAGCAACTGCCGGCAATCAAAAAACTGGTTCAACAAGGCATTAAAATGGAGCGGCATGTGACCGTATCCTTTGATAAAGTGGCGACTGCCGCCGACAGTGTCAAAGCCATGTCGGACAAACTGAATACCAGTTATGGTGATTTAGGACAAGAATTATCCAATGAACTAAGTACCAGTTTGACAGGTTTGAATCAGCTCGTGACACAAATGACCTTTTTGACCTATGACTTACAACGTACGCTGAAGTCATTTGAAGACAGTCCGGGAGATTTGTTTTTTAAGCGTTCTCAAGTCAAACCAGGGCCGGGTGAAGAACAATGAGACAGATATTAGCACGGGGTGTTTTTGCGATGACGTTGTTGTTGAATGGGTGTATGGTGGAATCGATACCACCTGTTCAGACCTATACACTTGACTACCCGGTAACTAGATTACATGCGGCCGCTAAACATTGCCAGGCAAACACTAAAATTATTCGCCTGACGGCAATCAGCGCATTATTACCTTACACCAGTCAGGATATTATCTATTCAGATAGCCCGAACCAACTCAATCATTATGTGTATAGTCGCTGGAATGATGCGCCAGTCAGATTATTGGGTAACCTGTTCCAGCAAACCCTGCAAAGCGCAGGCCTGTTTAAAGCTGTTGTCAGTGGCGCGTCGGTGTCTAAAGCAGATTATCTGCTTGAAAGTGATCTACTGGAATTCAGGCAGCTTATTTCGGATGAATCCCATTCCGAAGTCAGGATCAACATGGAATTTCGGCTGCTCGATGCCAAAACACGGCACGTGATCAGCGTAAGACATATTCAAAAGCAGCAGCCCGTCGCCAGCATGAATGCGCGTGGTGCCGTTGAAGCCCTCAATCAAGCCTCGCAAAGCGTCGCCGACATGTTAGTGCTCTGGTTGCGGGAAAATCTTTGTTAGTTGATAAAACTCACTGCCCAACGCCTAAAACACAAGCCGCTATGACCCTGACAGAAAAGCGGTAGCCGTGACAAAATTGGCATTACGACTTTTGCATGTTTAAACCCTATTAAAACAGGAGCACTATGACCAGCACCCAACAACGCGCCCAACTGCAACGCCAAATCTGGCAAATCGCTAACGATGTTCGCGGCTCAGTCGATGGCTGGGATTTCAAGCAATATGTGCTTGGCACCCTTTTTTACCGGTTTATCAGCGAAAACTTTACCGATTATATTGAAGGCGGCGATGACAGCATTCAGTATGCTGCATTGCCTGATGATGTGATTACGCCTGAAATCAAAGACGATGCCATTAAAACCAAAGGCTATTTCATCTACCCCAGCCAGCTTTTTGCAAACATCGTCAAAAATGCCCACAGCAACCCCAACCTCAATACCGAGCTGGCCGACATTTTTGTTGCCATTGAAAACTCCGCCAGCGGCTATCCCTCAGAAGACGACATCAAAGGGCTGTTTGCCGACTTCGATACCACCAGCAACCGCCTTGGTCATACAGTCAAAGACAAAAACAACCGTCTTGCCGCCGTATTAAAAGGTGTGGCCGGGCTGGATTTTGGCGACTTTGAAGACAACCACATCGACCTGTTTGGTGATGCCTACGAGTTCCTGATTGGCAACTACGCCGCCAATGCCGGTAAATCCGGCG
>CAYUAE010000105.1:0-7159 GCA_964442675.1 uncultured Methylomarinum sp. | reverse complement strand
GTCAACTCGGACTGCCAAACCTGCCGCTCGAACAATTGGGGCAGGGTCTTTTTTTCCGCAAACATGATGTCCTGCGCTGTTTATAGGATTATTAGACCATTACAGCCGGTCTCCGTGTGAACCCATTCCAAGCAGTAGAACAACGTAAGAACAACGAGGTCGTATCTTTGACTTATGAACTGATGTTACGCGATTCGTATTTTTAATCTTTACTATTCACACCCATCACAACGCAGCCAATTGTTGACTGGAACCATCGTCCTGTGCATATGGGGAGGAATGGAAATCACGCCATCCATAAGTTTTAGCTGTTCTTGACCAAAATCAATTGGCAGAGCACCTTCCCGTAGGGGCAATTCATGAATTGCCCCTACCATGAATTAACGAACAACCGGGTCAGGTCTTTGATTTATGATTTTTTCCGCAAACATGATGTCCTGTGCCGTTTACATTAAGGTAGTGGCCTTAGGATTGTTAAAGCCGTACGTTGAGGCTTGATTAAGGTTACACCGGCTTCCAGATCAGGCTGCGATTGTCTCTTTGAACATCATCCTGACTGCATCCGAAACCGCCAGATGCCAAGGCTGAAGATGACGCTGCCTAGCACTGTCAGGCCTAACAATGAATCCCATAATGTTTCAATGCCTGCGCCTTTCAGTAAAATGCCGTAGCCCATTTCGATAAAGTAGGACAAGGGTGAAATATACATGGCGTATCGCAGCCCGGTCGGCATGGCCTCTGGCGGCGTCCATGCACCGGACAATAATATGATGGGCATGATGATTAACAGAACCAGCATGGATACCTGACCGAGATTACGGCTGATCGAGGCGATAAAAAGGCCGATACCGGATGTGGCGAAGACATACAGGGCGGTGACGGCAAAAAACAGGCCGGCGCTGCCCTGAATCGGAACATGAAATGCCGGTTGCATGATGCCATATAAACATACGGCAACCGCGGCTAAAATCACCAACCCCATCGCCAATACCTTGGGTAATAATATCTGTATCGGAGTCAATGGCGAGACCATCAGCTGTTCGATGGTGCCGCGCTCTTTTTCGCGCACTGCGGCGGCGGCCGGCAACATCATCGATAACATGGTGATGACGGTCAGTAATTCTGAAATGGACATGAACCAACTGTCAGTTTGATTGGGGTTATAAAGCACCCGATGGCGATCGTCGATCAGCGGGAGTGCTTGCCTGTGTTCGGCACTCAGGCCCAGTCGCTGTAAACTGTAATTTTGGCCAAAACGTCCGACCAGTTCAGCGCTATAACCGCTCATCAAGGTGGCCAGCGACATATTGCTGGCATCGAGTCGTAATTGCAATGCAACCGGTTTACCCTGCAATAAATCATGTTGAAAATGGTCAGGAATATCCAGTATCGCCAGAACCTCACCATTGTTCAGAAGTTTTTCAGCACTTTTGGTGTCAGCCAGTTCACCCTGGAAGTCAAAATAAGGCGGCCGAAAGGCGTATATCAATTCTCGAGATGCCGCACTGTGGTCATGATCGATGACGACAAAGGTGGCGTTATAGAGTGTTATTTTGGCGCCATCACCGGCCAAATAAACGTCTGCGGTAAAAAAATAGGCAATAATGACTAATAATACCGGGTCGCGATACAGTTGTTTTAGTTCCTTGATGATCATGACGGCCATCCTGCGCCACCATAGTGCCGTTCGGTGCAGGCTCATTGTCGTGGCCTCTTGTGAAAATTAAGATAGGCGATGATCCACAACAATCCGGCATAGAGCATCAAGGCGACCACATTTCCCCATAGTGCATCCCAGCCCAGGCCTTTTAAAAAACTGCCCCAGGTCAGCCGCAAATAATACATGGCCGGAAAGGCATGGGCCTGGAGTTGGGCGCTGTCACTGAGTGAAGCCAGCGGCATCATCAGGCCAGAATACAGCATGGCCGGAATAAAGGTAATCACCATGGTCAACATGACGGCGGCCACCTGTGTATTGACCAGAAAGGAAATCAACAGCCCAATGCCGGTGGTACAAATCACATACAAGACCGACACGGCAAAATAAAACAGGGGATTGCCTTTAAACGGCGCATCAAACATGACGATAACCATGCACCACAGAATCAGAATATTGATGCATGAAATCAAAAAATAAGGCAGTAATTTGCCCAGGATAAATTCGCCCCGGCTGATGGTGGAGGCATAGATATTATAGATTGAGCCATTTTCTTTTTCTCTGACAACGCCTAAAACCGTCAGCATCGGCGGTGCAATCATCAGCACCAGCATCATCAGGCCTGAGGCCATCGACCAGCTGCTACGTAGGGCCTGATTAAATAAATAGCGCGGCTGCACGTGTACCGGGTTGACTAAGGCCTGCGCCTGTTCCCGGGAGATGCCTTTTGTGCGCGCGATAAAATCAGCCAGTAAATGCGCATTAAAATTGTTAATGATGGCCGACACATAGCCTTTTGCAACCTGCGCCCGATAAGGGAAAACGCCGTCGATGATACTTTGCACCGCAGTGGACTGACCGGCCAGCAGCTTTTCCTGGAATTTATCAGGAATAATTAAGGCGAAACGAATATCACTATGCGCCAATAGCGTATCCAGTTGCTCGGCTTTCTGTACATCGCCGCGGTAAGAAAAATAGCGCGAATCGATAAAGCGATGCAGAAAATCCCGGCTCAAGCGGCTTTTATCCTGATCCAATACCGCAAACGGAATATTTTCGACATCGAACGAAATGCCCCAGCCCAGTACCATCAGCATCAATACCGGCAATAAAAATGCCATGCTGAAAAACAGGCGATCCCGTAATATTTCCCGCCATTCCTTATAGGCCACCGCCCAGATTCGTTTTCTGTTCATCCCTTGTGCGCCTGTTTTTCCAGAGCCAAAATCCGATACACAAACACATCTTCCAGTGTCAGCGGCAAGACCTTGCAATGGCTTAATGCCATGCCCTGTCGTGATAATAATTGCCGCAACTGCTGAATGGTCTGCCCGGTATCGTGCGTCAGCAGATGAATATGATTGCCAAACAAGGCGGCATCCTTAAACCCGGCCTGCTGTAGCGCTTGCAGGGCGGCCAGAGGCCGGTCAACGCGGATGTCCAACAGCTTCCCGGCTTCTGTTTCCAAGGCCTGTTTCATATTCTGCGGTGAATCGTCAGCGATGATTTTACCGGCATACATCAAGGCCAGATGGTCGCAATGTTCGGCTTCGCTCATATAATGGGTCGTTACCAGAATGGCGACCTGATCAACCCTGGCCAAATGCACGAGAATCTCCCAAAACTGCCGTCTGCCAACGGGATCGACGCCCGATGTCGGCTCATCCAGAAACAAGACCCGGGGGTGATGTACCAATGCACAGCTTAACGCCAGTCGCTGCCGCATGCCCATCGGTAACGCCGCGACCAGGCTATGGCGGACTGCGTTCAGCCCGGACAAATCAATCAATTCCTGGATACGCGGCCTGATTGCTTTTCGCGACACGCCATAGATATTGGCGTAAAGTTGCAGATTTTCCAATACCGTCAAATCCTGATACAAGGAAAAGGCTTGCGACATATAACCGATTCGCTCCTTGATCGTTTGTCCGGCAGCCCGCATATTGGCGCCAGCGACCTCACCTTCGCCCGCTGTTGGCGGCAAGATACCGGTCAGCATTTTAATTACCGTGGTTTTGCCGGCACCATTGGCGCCTAACAAGCCAAATATTTCCCCTTGTCGTACGCTGAAGCTGATGTTATCGACTGCCCGAAATGCACCAAAATCACGGCATAAATCCCGTGCCGCGATGGCAATGCCTGATGGTCGCTTAAGCGGATGGGCGGTGTTGGCAGGGATGGGCTGATGGGCGGTTTGCTTGACTTGTTTTTTGTGCCGAAGCAGTGCAATAAAGGTGTCTTCCAGCGTAGGCTCTATGGCGAGGACAGATTTAAAGGGGACATCTGGCACCGCTTGCGTGACAATATTGACCGCCTCATCGAAGGACGAGCGGTCGATGAACACTCTGATGGTATTGCCCATTACATCGACTTGTTCAAAATGGCTTTTGATAGTTCCGATTGTCTCGGTCAGTGTTTCAGCTTCCAGTTCCACCACACTGCCCGGGATCTGCCGTTGAATGTCGTCCGGCTCACCTGACGCCAGAACCTGGCCTTCATGCAGCATCGACAGTCGATGAAAACGGCTGGCTTCATCCATATAAGCGGTTGAAATCAAGGCGGTCATGCCATGTTCTTGCAACAGCTCGGCCAGAATAGCCCAGAAATCCCGCCGCGAAACCGGATCAACGCCGGTTGTCGGCTCATCCAGAATGACCAGTTCCGGCTGGTGAATCAGCGTACAGATCAGTCCTAACTTTTGCTTCATCCCGCCCGACAGGTTTTTCATGGCCCGGTCACGGAATGATTCCAGACGGGTCATTTTGAGCAGTTTTTGTTTGCGCTCGGCCAGCTGCTCCGGTGTCACCAGACGAAGCTGGGCGAAAAAATCGATATTCTCCTCGACCGATAAGTCCGCATACAGATTCAACCCCAGGCCTTGCGGCATAAACCCTAAGCGTTCTTTCACCCGCTCTGCCGCCGCTTCTGAATCAAGCCGTACATTAAACACCTGCAGTTGCCCCTGTTCGAACGCCAACACGCCGGCGATAGCCTTCATCACACTGCTTTTACCGCTGCCATCCGGGCCGATCAGGCCATAAATTTCACCACGCCTGACGGTTAAATCAAAATTCGCAACGGCAATCTGCTGTTTATAGCGCTTGCCAAGGCCTTGCGCCCGAACCACGATTTCAGGTGCCGGGGCAGCTACCATTGCGGCCTGGCCCAAGGTGTCTGCTCGCGCCAGCGAATGATGGCATCGGCTGGAAGCCCCGGTGTAAAACGATGCGCCGGGTTTTCATCCAGATACAGTTTAACGGCATACACCATCTTGACGCGCTCATCCGGTGTTTGCACTTCTTTAGGGGTAAATTCGGCCTGCGAGGCAATATAACGCACGGTGGCCGGCAAGGGCTGGTCGGGAAAGGCATCGGTATAAATTCTGGCAGGCAGATGCAAGCGAATCTTGCCGATTTTATTTTCTGCCACATAGACCTTTAAATACAGCTTATCTAAGTCAACAATATCAAACAAAGGTGTGCCTGCCGCCACGACTTCACCGACATCGGCAATGCGGGTGGTAATTATGCCGCTGGCCGGCGCCTTGATGATCAAATCATCCAGCATGCTTTGGACTTCTGTCACCGCAGCCTGGGCCTGTTTGAGCTGGGCAGCCATAGCGCTGACCTCTTCTTGTCGCGCTTTGATTTGTTCCTGGCCCAGTTGTGCTTCAGCCAATTGTTTTTCAGCCTGGACTAAAGCGGCCTTGGCTGTTCTCAAATTCGCCTGGGCCACTTCCCAGGCCAGATCCGCCTGCTCACTCTGATATTTTTCGACACTATGTGTTTTTAACAAGGCGCGAAAGCGGCGTGCATCGCGTTGTTTTTGCAATGCCGTCGCTTTAGCTGAGGCGACAGCCGCCTTGGCATGGTTTATCCCTGCTTTGGCGGTTTCAATCCGCAAGGCGACACTTTTAATAAAGATACGCAGCTGGGTTTGCGCCGATTTTAATTGCGCTTTTACGGCCTCTTGCGCCGCTTTAACCTGTTGCAGTTTTGCCCGAATTTGCGCATCATCCAGTTTAATCAATGGCTGGCCAGCCTGAACCTGATCACCTTCCCGAGCCAGTAATGCGATGATACGGCCAGACCATTTACTGGCGACTGTGTAGTGATCGCCTTCTATACGTCCGTTGGCCTGTACCAGTCCTTCTGGTAAGGGCGGTTGACGCTGGGTAAACCACCACAGTACAAAAAACAGCGCAATGATAAAAAGTCCCGCCGTTACGATAACGCTTGTTTTGTTGCTGTTTTTCATCATGTCTGCCCTTATTCCAGTAAAAAGACCGGGTTACAGAATCCCAACCGCCCAGCGCAGATTGATCTTGGCCTGCTGGTGATCAAAATACGCCGTGTTATAGTTATCATGCGTTGTCGTGCGCAACTCTTCTGCTTTTAAGACGTCGGTATTGGTCGAAAGCCCTTGTTGATAGCGGTTGGTGGTGACTTTCAGATTTTCTTCGGCCTGTTCGATGGCCTGCCGGGTCACTTCCAGGCGTTTTTGGGTTTCTTGTACATCCAGCCAGGCCTGCCTGACCTGCAAAGCGATCTGGGTGGTGACATCATTAAGCTGCTGCTTTAAGGCTAATGCCTGTGTCGCCAACGCATTGCCTTGATGGCGGGTGCTGCCATCAAATAATTTCCAATCCATACCGACGCCGACCTGCCACATGCCTTCAAAGGCCTGATAACGGTTTTCCTGATATTTATAGCCGCCGTTGATTGCAATTTGGGGCAGGAGGGTCGCCTTGACACTCTTGGCCTGCTGCTCAAATGAGGTCATTTGCTGGGTCAACAGCGTGATTTCCGGTCTCACTTTCAATGCCTGTTGCGACAGCTCTTTCAAGCTACCGAGAGGGGCTTTTGGAAAATCGCTGGACACGGTAACCTGGGCGGTCAAGTCACGCACCAGCAGTTGATTGTATTGTGCCCGCATGATATCCAGCGTGTTTTTGGCTTGCACCACTAGCTGCTCGGCATTGGCCAGTTCTACGCTCGCCGCCAGTTTATCATTGCGAGCGACCATGCCCTGAGCATAGAGATTATTGACATCCCGGGCATGGGATCTGAGTGAATCGGCATGACTTTGCGCCACCTTCACACGGCTTTCAGCCCGCAACACATTGATATAGGCCTGCGCCACACGCTGTTTTATGGCCTGCAAAGTCACCGCCTGCTGTTGCCTGGTAGCGGCAAGATTCGCCTTGGCGGATTCAATAGTATGGCTGATCCGGCCACTGGTAAAAACCGGCAGGGTGACCAGCGCTTTGGCGTTACCGCTGCCCGGTTCACTCATGTTGAAGGTTGCCGTGCGTCCTGCAATCTGGGTCTTGGCGGCAGGTGTTTCACTGAGTTGAGTATAGGAACCGCCAATAGTGAGTTGTGGCAGACGCAGGCCCTGTGCAGAATCAAGCTGTTGCTGAGAAGACAGGGTCTGAGCTTCGGCCGATTTTAGTCGATAGTTATGTTCAATCGCCTGTTGCCAGGCCTGCTGCAAGGTTTC
>CAYUAE010000104.1:0-7170 GCA_964442675.1 uncultured Methylomarinum sp. | reverse complement strand
CGAGACGATCGAGTTTGATGATTTCGCCAAAATTGATTTACGCATCGCTAAAATCATCAAGGCCGAACATGTGGAAGGCGCGGATAAATTATTGCAATTGACCGTGGATATTGGCGATGAAACCCGCACTGTTTTTGCAGGCATCAAATCGGCCTATGCCCCCGAGGATTTAGAAGGCAAAATGACCGTTGTGGTGGCTAATCTCAAACCGCGCAAAATGCGTTTTGGTGTATCTGAAGGCATGGTGTTAGCGGCAGGCCCTGGCGGTAAAGACCTTTGGGTATTGCATCCTGATCAAGGCGCTGAGCCTGGTATGCGCGTTAAATAATCCGCTTTATACGAGGTTTTCATGTTTTGTTATCACTGTCAGGAAGCGAAAAAAAATAAAGTTTGTGATACGGCCGGGATTTGCGGCAAAAAAGCCAATATTTCGAGCCTTCAGGACTTGTTGATGTATAGCCTCAAGGGCTTGGCTTTTTATGCCGATCATGCGGCTGAATTTAATTTGGTCAGTGTCAGGACGCATCGATTCATGGCCAAGGCGCTGTTTTCAATGGTGACCAATGTTAATTTCTCGGCGGCCGATTTTGTGCAACTGATCGACGAAGCGGTACGGCGGCGTAATTCGATTCGGGATAAACTGCTAATTGCCTGGCAGGAGAAGCATGGTGAGGCTTTCAATGAGCCGCTTCCTGAAGAGGCGCTGTGGCAATACGACAGCGTGGACGAAAAAGCCTTTACCGAGAAGGGCGAACAGGTTGGTATCCCGTATTATCTGGAAAAATATAAGCTGGATACCGATGTTCATGCTCTGCAGGAATGTTTGCTTTACGCGGCAAAAGGATTGGGTTCGTTGGCCGTCCATAATCTTGAGCTCGGCGTTGAAGAGACAAACTTTTACCTGTTTTTGTATCAGGCGTTGACGCTGACCTTAAAAACCGATAATCAACTGGATGATGTCTGGACAATGCTGCTGGAGAGCGGGCGTATAGGACTGGCCGCCATGCATCAATTGGAGCGTGCAAATGCACAACAATTCGGTGAGATGGAGCCGACGACGGTATTTTTGGATACTTGGGACAGGCCAGGTATTCTGGTTTCGGGCCATGATTTACGTGATATAGAAGATTTGCTGGTGCAAACCGCCGGTACCGGTGTGGATGTTTACACCCATGACGAAGCAATGTCGGCACACGCTTATCCGGCGTTAAAAAAGTTTTATAACCTGGTCGCGAACTATGGCGGCGCCTGGCAGGATCAAAAAACACAGTTTCCCAAGTTTAACGGGCCGATTCTGGTCACCACCAACAGTATTCAGCAGCCGAAAAAAACCTATGAAAACAGGCTGTTCAGCACCGGCATGGTGGGTTGGCCGAATGTGCCGCATATCCCTGATCGCAAGCCCGGGCAGCGTAAAGACTTCAGTGCCTTGATCGAATTGGCCAAAAGCTGTGAGCCACCTGCGCCACTAATGGAAGGGGCACATATTACAGGCTATGGTTTGTCGGCATTGAAGCGTTTACTGACACCGATTGCCGAAGCCATAAAGACGGGAAAAATCAAACGCATCATCGTGTTGGCGGGCACTGACGGACGTCACAAAGAGCGTCGTTATTACAGTGAACTGGCTGAAACGCTGCCTGAAAACACCTTGATCCTCTCTGCAGGCGATGTTCGCTATCGTTTTTTTCAGCATGATTTTGGAAAAATAGACGATATTCCGCGATTGCTTGATTGTGGACAGAATTACGACTTTAATGGCATCCTGGATTTTCTTGAGCAACTGCAACAGAGTCTGCAGCTTGAGCAGTTCAACCAGTTGCCGGTGTCATTCAATATTGCCTGGTATGAACAAAAGACGATTTTGATGATGTTGGCCTTGTTTGCCCGAAATATCCAGAATGTTCGGGTCGGCCCAACCTTGCCGCCTTTCTTTACACCAAATATTTTAGCTATGCTTGAACAAAAATATAGCTTGAAAGGTATCGATAGCGTTGAAAACGATATTGCTGCCATGTTAGCGGGGCAGTAAAGCGCTATGAATCAAGCGCGGGTCGATGAGATCGATGCCATTTTGCCGCAAACGCAATGCACGCAATGCGGCTATCAGGGCTGCCGGCCTTATGCCGAAGCGATTGCAGCAGGTCTTGCCGATATCAATCAATGTCCACCGGGTGGCAAAGCAGGGATTAAAAAACTGGCTGCGCTGCTGAATCGAACGGAAAAACCACTAAATCCGGAACATGGGATAGAAAAACCGCGCCAGGTGGCGGTGATTATTGAGGCCGATTGCATTGGCTGTACCAAATGCCTGCCGGCGTGCCCGGTCGATGCCATTATCGGCAGTAATAAGCACATGCACACCGTGATTATGGCAGAATGCACGGGCTGTGAACTGTGTATTGCACCGTGTCCTGTCGACTGTATTGAAATGCAGCCACTGCATGATGCCGAGCCCTGGAATGAGAACATGGCCAAGCATGCGCGGATGCGCTATCACAACAAACTGCAGCGACAACAACAGGAAGCCCTGGCTAAGGCTGAACGTCTTGCAAAACAAAAGCAGCGGCTGGAAAAAATAAAGCAGCGACAAAAAACCGACACACGATAGATTTTTTAAGAAATTCATCTAAACTTGATGTGTCTTGATTTAAGTAACTTAGGAGTCTATCGCTCATGAAGCTGACGCTGGAAAAATTATTCGACCAAATTCATAAAGTTCCTCAAATCCCTGAAGTTGTTCGTGAGTTGATCGCTCAAGTGAACAATCCTGATTTCGATTTTATGGCGATTGCCAAAAATGTCGAGAAGGAGCAGGTGATTGCATTAAAAGTGCTACGTTTAGTCAATTCCGCCCACTTCGGTTTGTCCCGAAAAATCGGTTCGATTGATGAAGCCGTCGTCTTACTTGGCATGGGACAGCTTAAAACCCTTGTTATTGCATCGGGCATTGTCAGTTCAGTCTCCGATATTCCTGGTGTTAATATAAAAGAATTCTGGGCAGACAGTTTTTTAACCGCAACCTATGCCAAATGGCTGGCTGAACAAGCCGGGCTTGAAAACAGCGAAACGGTTTATACCGCAGGCCTCTTGAGTGGTTTGGGAAGCATTTTAATTCACTTGGCCGATCCGAAAGCGGCCAATGAAATTGATCAGCATGTCAAGGCGGGGGAATCCCGGCCTGAATTTGAACGTAAACGAATCGGTTTTACCAGCGAAGAAGCCTGTGCGGCCTTGTGTGAACGTTGGAAGTTTGCACCTGAGTTGATCGATACCGTGCGTCAATCGGGTGAGCCTTTAGCGTATGATCCGGTTTTGCCTGAAGCCTGTTGTGTTTATCTGGGCCGTTTTATCACTCAGGCTAAACGCCATGGTTTAACTCAAGATGATATGATGGCCAGTTTTCCGTTGGATGTCTGGAAAAAACTGGGCTTTAGCGAAGAGCAGTTGAGTGAAAAATTGACGGAACTGTTGACGCTGGAATCAGGTTTGGACGGTTTGGCTGATTAGTCTCGCAGCATGGACAAGGATGTTACTCGATTAGTCATTGAGCATGACGATATCAACCGGGTGCCGGATCATCAGGTTGTAGCCATGGCGAGATTTATGAATCCAGCCACGGGCTTCAATTTTTTTGCCTGAATAAATTTCTGGATCGGGAAACAGCGAAAGATACTTGCGGGCGATTTTTACCGCAAACTGATCTGAAAACTTCAAATAAACATTATGGCGTGTCGATTGAATGTGCTGGACGGTTCCGGTAATACGTTTCCAGCCTTTATGATATTTTCCTTTGATGTCGCTGTAAGGTTGAGGCGCGAAATAAGCTTGTCCCCATAATCCCAGTTTTGCATTTTCAGCGTCTTGCTGCGCTGCGATCAGGGTGTCGATATAGTTGAGATTAGGCGGATGTACGGTCACAAATGCCAAGCCATTTTTTACCAGTAATGCATTGATATGGCTGCCGTCTTCAGTAAAAACATGGGCAATTAAACGGCCATATTTATCCCGTTTTTCAGCGCCTGTTTCCAGGCGAATCTTAGTGTTTTTCAATCGCTTGGATAGCCACTGTCGCGCCTGTTCTCCCATGGGCTCGCCGGTTTGATAACGGCTTTCAATCTCCGGTGTGTTGATACCTGATAAACGTACTTTAGTCTTATCATCTAAGATAATGGTATCACCATCATAAACATAGCTGACCTTATGCCAGGCATAGCCAGGCTTGATGAACAGGACTTGGGCATTTTTATGAGGTTTATCAGAATAATGCTTTTGTCCATATTGATCTTGCCATACAAAAATTTCAGCATAGACAGCGGCCGGCTGAAACAAGGCTGATAAGAGAAAAAAGAATACGATTCGACTTTTTTTATTCAACATAGTGCGATTAAATGACGTTTTTGAAGTCAAGGTATAGCAAAATATGGAAAAATGTGTTGCAAACAAGACGTAAAAATTAGACATTACATTTCTTGTCGGGCTGTTTTTTAGAAATAACGACTACACTGGTGAGCCGGGTGTATTTTGAGACTCATCTGAAATTTCATGTACACAGCCTATAAGATAATCTGGTCTGATTGGATTTTTAGGTGCGATTTTTATTGAATGATAAGGTGTTGGCTATGAGCAGACGCAAACGAATAGACAGGCTGGAAGAAGAGGAAAGCCAGGACCGCTGGTTGGTCTCATATGCTGATTTTATTACGCTGCTGTTCGCTTTTTTTGTGGTGATGTATTCGATTGCCCAACTTAATAATAGCAAATACGATTCTCTGGTCGAGGCTTTGGAGGATGCTTTTACATCCCAAAAGCAACAACCAATTACCGCTGAGCAGCCGATTCCCGCCGAGGATTCAGTTACCGTGGTGCAGCCGATAAAGCTGGATAATCCGACCGATGAAGAAAAGCGTAAACGGCAGCGACTCAGCGATGAAATTTTACACGAACGACGTATTCTGGCCAAGGCTTCAGAAAATCTGCATGCGGTTTTAGAACCTTATATTAACAATGATCTGGTGTCGGTAAAGCGCAATGATTTCTGGTTGGAACTGGAAATGAAAAGTGACTTGTTATTTTTAAGCGGTGAAGCTGAGCTGTCAAAAAAGGCGTTACCTGTTCTCAGAAAAATTGCGGAAGTGTTAGGGCGAATGCCGAATATGATCAATGTTGAAGGGCATACAGATAATATTCCTATCGATACTGTCGAATTTCCGTCTAATTGGGATTTGTCGGCAGCACGGGCGACCAGTGTCGTCAGGGAATTGATAAAAGATCATATCAACCCGAAAAGATTAGCGGTGGTCGGTTATGGAGAATTTCACCCTGTGGCCGATAACAGTACTGAAGAAGGCCGGTTTAAAAACAGACGGGTTTTGTTGGTGGTGATGTCTCAGGCATTTGCGCGTTATGGGACAAGCGATGAAGAACGGGCACGATTATTGAATTATAAAAGGTAGTGTCAAAAAACAGGCGTAGGGTTTGGGGCAGACAGTAACGCATGAGAGCAAGGTAAGCGTATGAAAATTTGGGCAGTCTCCAATCAAAAAGGCGGCGTGGGGAAAACAACGACCGTCGTTTCATTGGCCGGATTATTATCATCCTGGGGTTTTCGCGTGTTATTGGTTGACCTGGATCCGCATGGTTCATTAAGCAGTTACTTTGGATTGGATCCTGATGGTATCAAGGCCAGTGTTTATAACTTGTTTCATGATGCCAGTCAGAAGAAAGTCATCAAAACCGAAGCCTATATTCGAAAAACAAAATTTGAAAATATTTCGATTTTGCCGGCATCGACAGCTATTGCCACGCTTGATCGGCAGGTTGCATCTATGGGTGGCATGGGGCTTGTTGTCTCTAACGCCTTAAAAAAAGTCTCCAGTCAATATGATTATGTCATCATCGACAGTCCGCCTATGTTGGGGGTGTTAATGATTAATGCATTAGCGGCATGCCAGCATCTTTTGATTCCTACCTTGGCTGAGTTTTTGGCTTTAAAAGGTTTGGAGCGCATGTTACATACCTTTGATATGGTATTTCATTCGCGTAAAGTGAAACCGGCGTGTACCATTATTCCGACGATGTTTGACAAGCGGACCCGGGCAGCACGAGAAAGCCTGGTGGCATTGAAAAATACCTATCCTGATAAGGTTTGGACAGGCTATATTCCCGTAGACACTAAAATTAGAGATGCCAGTCAGGCTGGTGTTCCTGTTTCATTATTTGTAAAAAATTCCAAGGCGGCGGATGCCTATGCAGAATTGCTGGAGACTTTGTTGCAAGATGACATCGACCATGACAGAAAAATGGCATGACAGTGGACTTTGCAATCAACATGACTATTGATGCATTGGATGCAGCGCATGAAACCTAAACAAAAAACGGCGATAAAGCAGATTGATCGGCATGAGCAGGCGCTCGACCTGTATTTTAAAAATATGCTTGGCGATTTGCTAAGCACTCAGGCGGTGCCTGAACCTAAGGTCGAAGTCAAAACACATTCAAAACCTGAAATCAAACGCATTCCAGAACCTGCGCCGGTTGTCGCTAAAGAAGTGGTTGCAGCGCAAACCAGGCATGTAGCGACTAAGACAGAAGGCAAAATAATGCCGCTTGCGGTGATGCCTGAATGGTCACAACAGGAATTTCAGGCATTATTTTTTAAAGTCGATAAAATGATTCTGGCGGTGCCATTGACCGAGTTATTGAGAACAATTACCTTCGATCGAAAAGTAACCAAAATTCCAGAGCAACCCAGTTGGTTTATGGGCTTGATGGATGAATTGGATAGTCGTATTGGTGTGTTGGACAGTGGCCAGTTGATTTTGGGAAAAAGTCGCGGCAGGCAGCGGAATATGCAGGATAAACCGTATACAAGTATTTTGATTACGGCCGATGGTCGATGGGGTCTGGCATGTGATGGCGTTTTATCGATTGGTAAATTGACGCCGGAAAAAGTGCGCTGGCGAACCGGCCGGAAAAGGCGTCCATGGCTGGTAGGAACAGTCATCGATGAATTAATTGCTGTGATTGATATTCAAAAACTGGTACCGCATCGAAAAAATGAGGTGTAAGGGTGTTTCGGTTTACCCAGCACCTGGTAATGCCTCGCCATTACCAGGTGCTGGGTAAAATATCAATATTCGGCTACACTAGAATCATAAAATTTTAATC
>CAYUAE010000103.1:0-7179 GCA_964442675.1 uncultured Methylomarinum sp. | reverse complement strand
TCTGTGCGCTCTGTGATCTCTGTGTCGATAAAAGGCAGAGATCAGAGATGGCTTGAATCATGGAAATGAAATTAAAGAGCCACCGCGTAACATCCGTTATGTAACTATCCAGCCAAAACAATTTAATAAACTCCGTTAAACATGCTAATAGTTACGATATTATATACGCTCCACACCTGACATCCTCCCCGCTCTTAAATGACATGACCGATATTTTTTTAGCCAGCTTGATTTTAGGTGCAGCCACCGGTTTACTGGCTGGCCTGTTTGGTATTGGCGGCGGCATCATCATCGTGCCGGTACTGGTATGGTTATTCGAACGCTTGAACCTGGCTGATGACCATAGCATGATTATAGCGATTGCCACCTCACTGGCGACCATTATTCCCACCTCTATCGCCTCAAGCTACGCTCATCATCAAAGACAAAACCTGCTGTGGCCCGTTGTTCGAAAACTCGTCCCCGGTATTATCATTGGCAGCCTGCTCATGTCTTTTATCGCCGCTCATTTACCGGCACAACTGCTGCGCTATTTTTTTATCGTCTACCTGCTCTATGTCGCAACAAACCTTCTGTTGCAAAAAAACACCGTCGTTTCGGTACAAAACAGATGGCAAGGTATGGATTATGTTGCCGGAGCGATTATTGGCGGCCTGTCAACTTTGCTCGGTATCGGCGGAGGAACGCTGACCGTCCCTTATTTGTTGGGCAAAAACCTGGTGATGAAAAATGCCGTTGCCGTCTCCAGCGCATGCGGCTTGCCCATAGCCATTGCCGGTACAATAGGCTATATCCTGGCTGGCTGGAAGCTGACTTCATTACCCGAATACAGCCTAGGCTTTATTTATCTGCCGGCTTTTTTAGGTATTGTCGCGAGCAGTATTTTTACCGCATCTATCGGCGTACGACTGGCCAGCATCCTGCCGGCCAAACACTTAAAGCGCTATTTCGCTCTGCTGCTTTATATCATCGCCGCAAAAATGTTGTGGTAACTCAACACTACAAAAAAGCCCGCAAGCGTTGGTTTGCGGGCTTTTGTATTTTTTTTAAAGTATATAACCAAACAATTCGATTAACGCGGTCGAATAGTAATTTCCACACGCCGATTCTGCGCACGCCCCATTGGTGTATCGTTTGGTGCAATCGGATAGCGTTCGCCAAAGCCCCGCGCCTGGATGCGATTATGATTGACACCCCGTTGAACCAGATAACTCGCAACACTGTTAGCCCTTCGCTCGGATAAGCGCTGATTATAATCCGCGCTGCCGGTAGAATCGGTGAACCCGGAAATATTGATGCCGGTATCATCAAATTCCTTCAGCACCAACGCAACAGAGTCCAATACAGGATAAAACTGTGGACTAATATTGGCCGAGTCGGTATTAAACGTAATATTGCCCGGCATAATCAGTTTCAGATTATTGCCCTGGCGAACAACCCTGACACCGGTTCCTTCCAGCCGGGCGCGTAACTGTGCTTCCTGTCGATCCATATAATATCCGACACCACTGCCTACGGCCGCACCTGCCGCCGCACCAATCAGTGCGCCATCTCCACCACCCGCTAACGCGCCAATACCCGCGCCAATGGCCGAGCCTACACCCGCGCCAATTGCCGTATTCGCAACTTTTTGTTCTCCCGTATAAGGATCTGTTGCACAACCTGTCGCCAAACTAACGGCAAATGCAATTGCAGTAATTTTTTTCATCGGGACTACTCCATTGTTTATGAGGACGATACAAATAAATCCAGCACCTTGGCTTTAAAGAACAAGGTTTCTAACCCGGAACGCTACAAGGTGCTGGATAAAATACTAAAGATAGCTTAATCCAGGATGAATTGCGAACGATTAAGATGGACGTGGGAAGAGGAATGAGGAATAAAAAGTTGTATCTCCCGCCTGCGCCGTCTCATGCCTTCGTCCTTGAACCAAAGGTTCAAGTGGAAGCTTAACCGGCTCATCAGGCTTCCCGTCTAAAACGGGCCTGCACACCAGAAATCCGGAGACCGCTTCCGGGGCAATATCAGGTTCAGGAAACACCCGGCACTACTCGAACGCTGCAGGAGATACAATGGTTATTTTAAACGATTTAACTGTTTTCTAAAACCGTTTCTATGCGCTGTCGCATTTTAATCAAGGCTCTTGTCATTGCATCCGGCTGTGTCCTGCCAGCAGGCTGCGTTTTACTCTGTAACTGGCGTAATTCATGCGCTAAGTTCAAGGCCGCCATGACGGCAATCCGGTCAGGGCTTGCAACCTTGCCGGAGTCACGAATTTTCCGCATCTGCTGATCAAGATCCTTTGCCGAATCAAGCAAGGCATCCACCTCGTCCGGTTCACAAGCGACCTTATATTCCTTGCCAAGAATCGTGATCGCAACCGGGGTTACAGACTTCTTCATGAGCCTTGCTCCATCGCCTTCAATCGACTGATCATCGCTTCTACCCGTGTTCTGGCCAAGGTCGTCTTTTCCAATAATTTCGCCTTTTCTTTTACCAAAATATCCTGCCGCAGCTTCAAGGAACTGTTTTCGTTTTGTAATTGCTCATACCGTGCAATCAATTCTTCCAGCTTTGCTTCAAGGCTGGCAAGCTCAGCCGAGGGGTCGTAATCAGAATTAGCCATGAGGGGGGTCATTAACAACGTTAAAAATCTAAAAATAGCGCGGCAAAATCCATCGCTGCGATACAAAATTCATAGATAATGTTAGCATAAGCAGTATTTTTTGTGCACTCTACAAAAATATTCTATGAGCTACGAAATTGTCAGCACGATTTTACAACAGCTAGATATGACCCTGAATCCGTCTGAAGCACATGGCATGGCCTGTGGCATGTTATGTATCGATAGCCGTTGCGATGTGGCGAATTGGCTGGATACCTTACTTGAAAACGCCAGCTTGACTGAAGAAGATAAAACCATTTTGTTCAATCTGTTTGAGCAAACACGGAAATTACTCCATCCTGAAGAGGATGACTTCAGTTTTGATCTGTTTTTGCCCGATAGTGATGAAAATGATGATTTGAGCCAGCACGCCGAAGCGTTACGCAGTTGGTGTCAGGGCTTTTTATTTGGCATCGGTTATCTAAAAAGCGGTCAGACTGACTGGCCAGGTGAAACCGGTGAAATCATGCGTGATATTGTTGAATTTTGCAAACTCGACGCCAATGTTGAAAATGAAGACGATGAACACGCCCTGATGGAAATTCACGAATATATCCGGGCTGCGGTTTTGCTCATTCGAGACCAGTTCACAGAAGCCACTGAACACGATAACACGCCCTCATGAAGCAACAAGAATTCAAACGCCGCCGCAAAGCCTTGATGCGGCAAATCGGCCGTGGCAACATTGCGCTGATTGCCAGCGCATCCAGCCAAATCCGTAACCGTGATGTCGAATATCCTTTTCGCCAGGATAGCGATTTTTATTATTTAACTGGATTTAATGAAGCCGATGCACTGGCGGTTTTTATCCCCGGCCGGGAACAAGGCGAATATATTCTGTTTTGCCGCGAATTTGACCCGACCAAAGCACTTTGGGAAGGCGCTCATGCCGGGCTTGAGGGAGCGACTGAGCATTTTGAAGCCGATGATGCCTTCCCCATTGATGACCTGGATGATATTTTGCCAGGATTGCTGGAAAACAAGGCAAAAGTTTTTTATCCCATGGGCCAGGACAGTGTGCTCGATCACAAGCTGCTGGAGTGGATCAACCATATCCGCAAACAATCCCGCAGCGGCGTCAATGCGCCTGGCGAACTGGTTTCGCTCGAACATATCTTGCACGAAATGCGCCTCTTTAAGAGTGCGGCCGAACTCAAACTCATGCGCATTGCCGCTAAAGTTTCCGCCGCCGCCCATATCCGTGCCATGCAGATGTGCAAACCCGGCCTGTACGAATATCAAATTGAAGGCGAAATCGTACACGAATTCTATCGTCATGGCTTACGTCATGTCGCCTACCCGTCCATCGTCGCCGGCGGTGCGAATGCCTGTGTCCTGCACTACACTGAAAACAATGACAAGCTGAAAAAAGGAGACTTGTTACTGATTGATGCAGGTGTGGAATGTGACCATTACGCCGCCGACATTACCCGAACATTTCCGGTTTCCGGCAAATTCAGCCCGGCACAGAAGCAACTGTATCAACTGGTACTCGATGCACAAACCGCAGCCCTGGAACAGATTCGGCCGGGCTTGCCCTGGAATCAGGCCCATGATGCCTCGGTGGAAGTTTTAACCCGTGGTCTGGTCAAGCTCGGCCTGCTCTCCGGCAATGTTAAAACGCTGATTAAAAACGAAAAATATAAACAGTTTTATATGCACCGCATCGGCCATTGGCTGGGCATGGATGTCCACGATGTGGGAGATTATAAAGTGGATAATCATTGGCGCGAACTGGAGCCGGGCATGGTCCTGACGGTTGAACCTGGCCTTTATATCCCGGCTGATTGTCAATCCGTCGCCGAAAAATGGCGCGGTATCGGCATTCGTATTGAAGATGATGTACTCGTGACTAAAAACGGCCATGACGTTCTAACTACGGATGTCCCTAAAACGATTGAAGAAATTGAGCAACTGATGCAGGCAACATGATGCAACATGATTATGACATTCTGATTGCGGGTGGGGGACTGGCAGGCAACTGCCTGGCACTGGCCTTGAAGGACTCCGGCTTGAAAATTGCTATCATCGAAGCGCAAACACCACAACAATTGAAACAATCTCCGGCAGGAGACCGCGCTCTGGCACTGGCCGCTGGCACCGTCAATATGCTGGAAACCTTAAACATCTGGCAAGGCATCGAGACGGCGACGGCAATCAAGCAGATTCATATTTCCGACCGCGGTCATTTTGGTAAAACGCGTTTGTCAGCCAGACAGCAAGGCGTTGCCGCCTTAGGCTATGTGATTTCTGCACGGGATATCGAGACCCATGTCGCCAACCGGGTCGAACAGGCCGGCATTCCGCGCTTTTGTCCAGCCCGTGTGGTGGGACTGATGGCCGGAAATGATGCCATCCATGTCAGCCTGAAACAAAACCGGCAACCACTCACTCTATCCGCTGCCTTATTGGTCGGTGCCGATGGTGGAAATTCCAGCGTACGCAAACTACTGGAAATTCCGCAACAGGTCACCGATTATGGCCAAACCGCACTGGTCACCACGGTACACAGCGCCAAACCACATGCCAATACCGCTTACGAACGCTTTACCGAATCCGGCCCGTTAGCCCTGCTGCCAATGCAAAACAATCACCTGTCTGTGGTCTGGACACGCCAGCACGACGATGCCGACGCCTTAATGGCCGGTAGTGAAGCCGATTTTCTGGCGCAGTTACAAGATTGCTTTGGCTACAAACTCGGCTTACTCAAGCTCAGCAGTCCGCGCCGCGCCTTTCCGTTAACCCTGATTCGTGCAGAACGTATGATCGACAACCGCGTGATACTGATCGGCAACGCCGTCCATCAATTACACCCGGTTGCCGGCCAAGGCTTTAACTTAGGTTTACGCGATGTGGTGCAACTGGCCGAACTGCTACATTCGCAACCCGACCCCGGTACAGCAGAAGTCCTGCAACACTATGCCGCACTACGCCAGACCGATCATGATAAAACCATCCAGTTTACCGACACCACCGTCAAAATATTCTCTAACCGTTGGCTGGCATTAGCCGCCGTGCGCAATGCTGGATTGACCGTCCTCGATCACCTGCCATTCGCCAAAAAGCAGTTGGCTCGCCACGCCATGGGCATGGCCGGCCGCCTGCCCAGAGTCGGGAGTAAACGCTGATGCAAAACCGTTTTGAAATTATCGTCGTCGGCGGTGGTATCGTCGGTGCCACCGCCGCCCTTGCACTGGCTAAAGGCGGCATTGAGGTTGCCCTGCTGGATATCGCTCGGCCAGCCGAACAATGGCCGGCTGATTCGGTCGATTTACGGGTTTCCGCCTTGACCAAAGCCTCACAAAATATACTGCAACAACTCGAAGCCTGGCCCGAGATGGTCAAGCGCGGCGTCTGTGCCTATAAAGACATGCGTGTCTGGGATGCAAAAGCCGATGGTGAACTGCATTTCGACTGTGCCGATACGCCCTTCAACGAACTCGGCCATATCGTCGAAAACCGCGTCACCGTGGCCGCGTTATGGAATCAACTGGCGCAACAGCCCTCCGCACATTGCATTACGCCGGCCAAAATTATCGATATGCAATGGCTTGAACAGGGACGCCGCCTGACTCTGGCCGATGGCCGCCAATTTGAAGCCGATTTAATCATTGCCGCCGATGGTCGCGACTCCTTTCTGCGCCGTCTGGCCGGCATCGACATTACCGGCTGGCCTTATCATCAGGATGGCCTGGTCGCCACCATCGATACCGAAAAAAGCCACCAGAACACCGCCTGGCAGCGCTTTTTAGATGAAGGCCCGCTGGCCTTCTTACCGTTACACACAGGTCAATGCTCTATCGTCTGGACATTGAAAACAGAAACAGCCCAAAGCTACCTCAAACTCGCCGAAGATGAGTTTTTAACCGAACTGGAAAAAGCCTCCGGCGGCATTCTTGGAAAAATGCTTAAAACCGGGCCGCGTGCCGCCTTCCCGCTTAAATTTCAATATGCCAATCAATACACCGATGCTCATCTGGCCCTGATTGGTGATGCCGCACACGCCATGCACCCGCTCGCCGGCCAAGGCGCCAATGCGGGTCTGCTTGACGCCGCCGCCATCGCTGAACTCGCTATCAAACAAAAACAGGCTGGCCGCCCCTTAAGCAGTCGCAAATACCTGCGCCAATACGAACGCTGGCGTAAAGGGGATAATTTACTGATGATGAGCAGCATGGATATTCTGAATAAAACCTTCAGCCGTCAGGAATTGCCGGTCATTTCCCTGCGCTCTTTCGGTATGAACCAGATTAATCACAACCGCTGGCTTAAAAACCTGTTCAACCAACATGCCATGGGACTGCGTGATGACCTGCCACGGCTGGCACAAAACCAGCCCTGCTGGTAAATCCCCAGCACCTCGTAATGCCTCGCCATTTATGGCGAGGATGAAAAGCTGCAATAATTTCCTTAAATGTGAATTAAGCGCTCACAAATAGAAGTCTTGTGAAATCAATCGATAATAAATCCAGCATTTTTAAACATCTATTTTATTATGGGCTAAGGCATTGATT
>CAYUAE010000102.1:0-7183 GCA_964442675.1 uncultured Methylomarinum sp. | reverse complement strand
AAATGGTTTAACTCTGACAAAGGCTTTGGCTTTATTGAACAACAGTCAGGCCCTGATGTTTTCGTACATTTCAGAAATATTATTAGCGGCGATAGCAGCTACAAATCTCTGGACGAAGGTCAAACCGTAGAATTCAACGTCACACAAGGTCAAAAAGGACCGCAAGCAGAAAATGTGACTGTGATCTAATCTATTCGGCTTATAATTAAGCTGAAAGATTAAAAAACCGGCTGGGAAGCAACATCCCAGCCGGTTTTTTTTCGCCTGTAGAAAAATCGCTCGTGTTTTGATCGGGGTTAGTGTCCTGATATATTCCCATGACATACCCACTTAAATTTCGACAAAAAGTTTTTGCGGTCAAAGAAAAGTATGGCCTGACATTTGAACAGACAAGTGAACGTTTTGACGTGCCGATATGAACCTTATTTCGCTGGCAAAAAAACTTGAACCCTGTTTGACTCAAAATAAACCGGCCACAAAAATTGATATGGAAGCCCTGAAGAAAGATGTTGAGCTTTACTCTGATAACTATCAATGGGAAAGGGCGAAATGCTTTAACATGAAGTATCAATGTGAAAATGTGATGGGCTTTGAAGAAATTTGAAGAGAATGTGAAAAAGCAATAAAGCCGATCTGTATTCCTATGCAGATGCATAGGAATACGAGAGCGGACAGCGTAAGAAAATAATGGTTAAGCGATTTTCTTGTACTTGATCCGGTGCGGATTATCGGCTTCGGTGCCGAGGCGTTTGATTTTGTCGGCCTCATAGTCAGCATAGTTGCCTTCAAACCAGACGACCTGGCTATCGCCTTCAAACGCCAGAATATGCGTGGCGACACGGTCGAGAAACCAGCGATCATGCGAAATGACCACAGCGCAGCCCGGGAAGGTCAGGAGTGCTTCTTCCAGTGCCCGCAGGGTTTCGACATCCAAATCGTTGGTTGGCTCATCGAGTAACAAGACATTACCACCACTTTTTAGAAGTTTGGCCAGATGAACCCGGTTGCGTTCACCGCCCGACAGGTTGCCAATGCGTTTTTGCTGATCCGAGCCTTTGAAATTGAAGCGGCTGACATAGGCGCGCGACGGTGTGGTGTAATTGCCGACGGTAATCGTATCGAGACCATCGGAAATTTCTTCCCACACGGTTTTGTTCGGATCAAGGTCATCCCGGTTCTGATCAACATAGGCAAGCTGAACAGTCGGGCCGAATTCAATCTGCCCTGCATCGGGCTGCTCTTCACCGGCCATCATTCTGAACAACGTCGTTTTACCGGCACCATTCGGGCCGATAATGCCAACGATGCCGCCTGGCGGTAATTTGAAACTCAAATCGTCGATCAGCAGGCGGTCGCCAAAGCCTTTTTTCAGGTGTTCGACATCGATGACCTTATCACCCAGGCGCGGGCCAGGTGGGATATAAATCTCCTGTGTTTCGTTGCGCTTTTGGGCTTCCTGAGACGACAGTTCTTCAAACCGGGCCAGACGCGCCTTGCTTTTGGCATGACGGCCTTTGGGGTTGGAACGTACCCATTCCAGTTCCGCTTTCATCGCCTTGATGCGGGAGTTTTCCTGCTTTTCTTCCAACTCCAGGCGTTTCTCCTTTTGTTCAAGCCAGGATGAGTAATTGCCTTCCCACGGAATACCCATGCCACGATCCAGTTCCAGAATCCAGCCGGCAACATTATCCAGAAAATAGCGATCATGTGTAACTGCAACCACGGTGCCGGTGTAATCGTGCAGGAAGCGCTCCAGCCAGGCGACTGATTCGGCATCGAGATGGTTGGTCGGCTCATCCAGCAATAACATATCGGGTTTGGACAATAATAAACGGCATAAGGCTACCCGGCGTTTTTCACCGCCAGACAATTTCGTTACATCAGCATCCCAGTCCGGCAGCCGCAGGGCGTCGGCGGCAATTTCCAGCGTCCGCTCCAGATTATGCCCATCGTGTGCGTTGATGATGTCTTCCAGTCGGGCTTGTTCTGCTGCCAGTTTGTCAAAATCGGCATCAGGCTCGGCATAAGCGGCGTAGACTGCATCCAGGTCGGCCAATGCTTGCTTGACTTCGGCGACGGCTTCTTCAATATTGCCGCGTACGGTCTTTTTAGGATCAAGTTCCGGTTCCTGCGGTAAATAACCGATGTTAATACCTTTCTGCGGAATGGCTTCGCCTTCGATTTCTTTGTCGATGCCGGCCATGATGCGCAGTAAGGTGGATTTACCTGAGCCATTTAAGCCCAGCACGCCAATTTTTGCACCCGGAAAGAAGGATAGGGAAATATCTTTTAAGATATGTTTTTTAGGCGGGACAATTTTTCCCACCCGGTTCATAGAATAAATATATTGCGCCATTCGTTTATCAGCTTAAACACAAAAAAGCGCATTATACGCTTTAATCTGTATAAACAACATGAGTCAAGCGTTACAGTGGTCACAGATTGGTTTAAAATGACGATTTGATTTGCAAGCCGACGTATTATGCCTTCAACAGACGACCACGCTATCGCTCAAAGCTTATCCAGTATCCGCGATTACATACGCTGGGGTGCCACCCAGTTCTCCCGGGAAGCGGTTTTCCTCGGACACGGCACGGCCACGCCATTAGATGAGGCGGCGGCTCTGGTTCTGCACAGCGTGCAGCAGCCTTATAATCTGGCAGAGAGTTATTTAGATTGCACGCTGACACTGGCCGAACGCGAACACATTATTCAACTGATTCGGCGCAGAATTACAGAACGAAAACCATCAGCTTATTTGACGCACGAAGCTATTTTTGCGGGATTGTCATTTTATGTTGACGAGCGGGTTCTTGTGCCGCGTTCGCCCATTGCCGAATTGATCGAAGAGCGATTCGAGCCATGGGTGGATGAATCGCAGGTGTTTAATATTTTAGACCTTTGCACTGGCAGCGGGTGTATCGCCATTGCTTGCGCTTATGCGTTTCCGGAGGCTATGGTCGATGCAGTCGATTTATCTGAAGATGCGCTGGCGGTCGCTGCGATCAATGTTGAAAAACATCAGATGCAGGAACAGGTTACGTTACATCAATCTGATTTGTTCAATGCGTTAGCTGAAAAGCCGTATGACATCATCGTCAGTAATCCGCCTTATGTCAGTCTGTCGGAATGGGAAAACTTGCCGCCCGAATTTCATCAGGAACCGGCCATGGGGTTTAAAGGTGGCGAAAGCGGGCTTGATCTGGTGATAAAAATATTGGCGCAGGCCGGGGATTATCTGGCCGATAACGGCATTTTAGTGGTCGAAGTGGGCAGCAGCGCCGAAACCTTGCAGGCGACTTTTCCGAATCTGCCTTTTTACTGGCTGGATTTTGAGCGGGGTGGCGATGGGGTGTTTCTGTTGCGTGCAGAACAGGTCAGAGAATTTCATTCACAATTTGAGAGTGCGTTATAAATGTCAGGAAACAGCATAGGAAAATTATTTACCGTGACCACCTTCGGCGAAAGCCATGGTGTGGCATTAGGGTGTATTGTCGATGGTTGCCCACCGGGGCTGGCATTATCCGAGGACGATTTGCAATACGACCTGGACCGCCGAAAACCCGGCACATCCCGGCATACCACGCAAAGACGGGAACCCGACCGGGTCAAGATTTTATCGGGGGTGTTTGAAGGCAGAACCACCGGCACGCCGATAGGCTTGTTGATCGAAAATACCGACCAGCGTTCGAAAGATTATTCCGATATTGCCGAGACCTTTCGTCCGGGTCATGCCGATTACAGTTATCAACAAAAATATGGCATTCGGGACTATCGCGGTGGCGGGCGTTCATCAGCGCGGGAAACGGCAATGCGGGTCGCCGCCGGTGCCATTGCTAAAAAATATCTGAAGCAGACACAGGGTATCGAAATTCGTGGCTATTTATCGCAGCTCGGGCCGATTAAAATCGACAAGGTCGATTGGGCTGTGATCGAAAGCAACCCTTTCTTTTGTCCGGATGTCGATAAAATCGCCGAACTGGAAGCGTATATGGATGCCTTGCGTAAAGAAGGCGATTCAATTGGCGCCAAAATAGAGGTTATCGCCAGCCATGTGCCACCAGGATTGGGCGAACCTATTTTCGATCGAATTGATGCGGAACTGGCACATGCCTTGATGAGTATCAATGCCGTCAAAGGCGTTGAAATTGGTGATGGCTTCGATTGTGTGGCTGCTAAAGGCACGGCATTCCGGGATGAAATGACGCCGAAAGGTTTTTTGAGTAATCATGCCGGCGGCATTCTCGGGGGCATCAGCACGGGGCAGGATATCGTCGCTCGTATCGCATTGAAGCCGACATCAAGCCTTAGAATTCCAGGACAAACAGTCAATCTGCGCGGTGAAGCTATCGAAGTGGTCACGAAAGGGCGGCATGATCCGTGTGTCGGTATTCGCGCCACTCCGATTGCCGAAGCGATGATGGCGATTACCTTGATGGATCATGTGTTACGACATAGAGCGCAAAATGCTGACGTTGATTCAGGCTTGCCGGTATTGCGATAAATCTATAAGCCATGTTGTCGGCTGATTGCAGAGTCATATGCTTTCTACATATGAATTTTTGGCTTATCAGGAGGCATTTTTGAAATGGAATTACCGACAGTACATAACATATATCAACATTCGGAAAGGGAGGCGCGGGAAGTCATTTATCCACTGCTGGAAAAAGACAATTTCAGATTAGAAAAAATCGTGTCTTATGGGCAGGCAACATCGGCGGGGAAATGGTATGACCAGGACAGGGAAGAATGGGTTTTGCTGCTTAAGGGTACGGCTGTCATACGATTTGATCCAGGCGGATGCGTCACATTGGCAGAAGGCGATTTCTTAACAATCCCTGTCCATCATAAACACCGTGTGGAGAGTTGTTCTTTTGATGCTGTGTGGTTGGCTTTGCATTATGCAGTGGATGGCTGATTAGCTATGCCTTTTTCAACTAAAAAAGCGATAAGCTGGCGTTTAATGGATAGTAAATTGTTGGATTAATGTTTTGAGGTTGTTGCAGACATTTGTAATGTCGGTGGCGGAGGATTTATTTCGTTGAGTTTCTTGCAAAGTTAATTCGGCCTCATCAGATATTTTGGCAATTTCCTGGCTCATGTCAGTCGCTACAGATGCTTGCTGTTCGGCTGAAGTTGCAATGACTTCATTTTTGTCATTAATATCGGAAATGGCATCATGAATACAGGTAAAAATTTGATTGATATTGTTCACAGCTTCTGTCGTTTCGTTGGCTGAGGTTTGTTGTTCTTGCATCAACGTGACTGTTTGTTGGGTAATGGCGCTTAGGTTTTCCAGTGATGATTGAATATCTTCGGCAGAAGTTGTGGTATTTGCAGCGAGTCTCCGCACTTCTTCTGCAACCACTGCAAATCCACGTCCATGTTCCCCCGCTCTAGCCGCTTCAATAGCCGCATTTAAAGCCAATAAATTAGTCTGGTCGGTAAAGCCCTGAATCACTGACAGTACATTTTCGATTGATTGTACTTCTGTCTGCAATTTCATGAGAGAGGATGCTGTTTCATCCATGCCTTGGCTTAAATGATGGGTTTTTTGTAATGTATTTTGCATCTGCGTTTCGCCTTTTTTGACGCTGTTATGTGCAGATCTCGTAACATGGCATGTCTCTACTGCATGCGTAGCCACTTCATGAAATGAGCTGGCCAATTGTTTTAATTGTATGGCGGAATGTGTGCTGAGCTGTTGATTGTCTGCCACCATGCTTTCTATATTTTGAGTGCTATTGACGACTGTTTGTTGACAGTGATCCAATGTGTTCGTTTCTGTCTGGATGTTATCGAGTAAGGCATTAAAATAGGCACTTAGTTTTGCAAAGGCAGCTTTTAAAAGACTGACTTCTGCAATTTTACTCTGCATATGAAATGTGGATGTTAGATCGCCACTTGCCAGCTTATTAATATAGATACTGCTGCGATCTATAATTGTTGCCAGATGTCTTTGTAAGAACATTAACAGGATGTTAATCGTAATAATCAGCGTCAAACATGCAAAAAATATAATATACAGTCGCTTTTCGGTTACTTTGTATTGCAAGGCAATATCTTTCTCCAATTGGTCTAATTGTGTCTGTACTGCCTTCAATCGCGACTCTGTTTTTTGGCGAATAGTAATTTTTTTCTGATTGAAACGCTGTATGTTTTGTAGTTCTTTAGGATAACGATTAATTTGGGAAGCTATCTCTGCAATATGGTCGCGGGTCTGCTCTTCTTGACTGCTTTCTTCATCCCAGCCCAATAAGCCAGAAAGATTGTCTTCATCATCTTGCTGCGCGTAAATACCTAAAGGCGGATAATCGGCTAAACGTTTTACTTGCTCGCTCATCGTTTGCAGATAAGAGTGTATAGTGTCTAGTGAAGCACTGTTAGGTTCTGAAAAATAGTTTTGCCGAACACTGGCCAATCGTTTTAAGGCAATCTGCAAGCGTCCTAATGTGGATAAATAGCGTTGTTTCGTTTCTGCAGTTGCAGAGTTGGATTGCTGGACATAATCCATCAAAGTCTCAATTTCGCCGAGTAGCTGGTTTTCATTGTTTATTAGCAAAATCTGAGGGTCAGCCAGTTTTCCGGCCGCCCGTAAATCCACTACAACGGACTGTCCCAGGGTTTTCAGTAGGTCGGTCAACGTTTTGCGAACCTCTATCGTTAAGGACTCGTCTGATTGTATTTGCTTGATGAGGTGAGAAATATTTTTTTCGATTCTGGTTAGCAGTGTCGCATCTGAAGAGTCAAGATAGCTATTCATTGGGATATATACATTCCGCATGACCTGATTTTTCAGTTCACCGTAACTTTTGACATCATAAAATGCTGCACTTAGGTTTTTTAATGACCATGGTATGGTCGTAATAAACAGAATAAGAATAAAAGTAAGCATTAATGTTGCAAGACGAGAGATTTGCGATATTTTCATGATGCTTTAAAAGATAGAGTCGTTTCTATGTTTGAAAGCTGAATAGTCTAGCAGTTAATGATATTTTTTCTGGTGAGGGAAGATTTTTTTGCTATATCGGCTGAAAGGAAATGACAGGAGTTCGGTTATGTTTAAATTATTAACTGATGTTAGGCAGACGTAACTTGTATGATAAATTTACAGCCGAGTTAACCCTAATCAGGATATTTCTAAGGGATTTGTTGTATGATCGATCATAATCATTTGACTTTA
>CAYUAE010000101.1:0-7242 GCA_964442675.1 uncultured Methylomarinum sp. | reverse complement strand
ACCGGCTCATGGCTGCTGACATAGAGCAGGGAGTAACGATCCAGTATAAATCCCCAGATGACGAACATCACCACAAAGCCCATAAGAATGGTGAGGTGGATTTTTGCACCTAAAGGATATTCCTGGTTTTGATTAGGGACGAAAACATGCTCCAGCCAGTAAAGAATACCGACGAGTAAAAAAAGAATAGCCGCCGTATAAAGCAGTTCCTGCTGAATCAGCATGTAAATCGGATAGGACAGCATATAGAAACTGGCATTACGGCCATAAACCGGATCAATCAGTCCTGAGTTTTCGCCAAAGAAAAACAATAAGGCCTGTTCCCATTGTTCATAAAACGGGATAGCGACGACGACAGCCAATAAAAAAGAAAGTGGCGTGTAGATTTTGATCGAACCGTTCATGAAAACGTCGGCAAAACGCTGAAAACGTCGGCGTTTATCCGCATCGAGCAAAACTTCGTCAGGTGGATTCAAGCCTAAATAGCGTGAAGCAATCCAGAAGTGGAAAAAGAATATGCCGAAAAAAAGCAGGGTGACGCCGCCAGATAGAATAAAACGGTACAGCAATCGTAGCCAGAAATAGCCCTCAAAATCCAGTGAGCGAAACCACCACAAGTCGACAAACAGATCGAGGAAAAAGAAATAGAATGCAACGTATAAAACAACGGCAACAATGATCGTTGCAAGCGCCAAAACAGGTAACAGTTTCCAGTTACGCATAATGTCCTCTGAATTTAATGGGGGTTACCGAAAACGGTGTCAAATCTGTTTTATTCTAACACCCAAAATGGATTTTATACGCCCACATATGAAATTTTCGGATAAGGGGCGGGTTTGATTGTGGAGCAGAGGTGTTTTTTAGGTTCCAGTCATGACATAAATCATATAGGGTTGATCGTTTTGTTTTGAGGCGTGGCGTTTCAACTGTTATCTGCATGATTGGCAAACAAATAATAATCAACCTCACCGGCCGATTTTTGTCGTAGTTGATGCCAGTTCTCGGGGATGCCCGTCAGGGAAAGGCCTTTTTCGACTTCAACATAGATTTTCGCATTGGCAGTCAGCCAGCCTTTTTGTTGCAGCCATTGACAGGTTTGAACGGCCAGTCCCTGCTTGAAAGGCGGGTCAAGAAAAACGACATCGAAGGTCTGTATCTCGCCTGATCCCAGAAAACGGAAAACATCCTGCTGCACAATACTGATTTGGCTGGCGTTCAAGGTGTTTTTATTGCTATGGAGTTGGCGGCAAACCTGGGCGTTGTTTTCGACCTGAAGGACCCGTTTAGCGCCACGAGAAGCCGCTTCTACCCCCAGTGCACCACTGCCGGCGTAAAGATCCAGGCAATGACGCCCGGCGATGTCATGTTGCAGCCAATTAAACACCGTTTCACGCACCCGGGCCGGTGTCGGTCTAAGACCCGGGGCATCGTGGAAGGGTAATTGGCGGCTACGCCATTGGCCGCCAATAATACGCAGTTTGTTGCGCATTATTGGCCTCCGACGGTAACGATTTGTAATAAATCAGGATTCACCCGGCGCGAAAAAGCGTCTTTTATCGCTTTTGTTGTCACCGCATTAACATTGTCCTGAAAGGTCTCCAGGTAATTTAACGGTAATTGATAAAAGCCAATCATGGTAACGTACTGGCTTAATTTTCGATTGGTATCAAAGCGCATGACAAAGCCGCCGGTAATATTTTTCTTGGCGGCGATCAATTCTTCTTCACTCGGGCCGTTACGGATAAAGTCAGACAAGGTATTTTTCATGACGTGCAAAGCCTTTTGTGTCTGGTCATTACGGGTTTGTAACCCCATAATGAAAGGCCCCTTACGCGCCATTGGCGAGAAATAACTGTAGGCACTATAGGCTAAGCCGCGTTTTTCACGCACTTCTTTAAACAGTCGCGAGACCAGGCCGCTGCCGCCCAGAATGTGATTGCCGACATACAGCGGAAAATAATCCGGGTCTTTACGGGCACTGCCGGGCAGGCCTGCCAAAATATGGGTTTGCGTAGAAGGAAACGGAATATGCTGCATAGTGCCTGTTTTCGGCATGGGGACATCAGGAACAGGTTCGGGTTTTTGTCCTGTCGGTAAGACGGCCGATAATGAGGCGGCCAGTTGTTGAGCCTGGCTGCGAGTTAAATCACCCACAATGACGATGATGGCATTATTGGCCAGATAATAGCGCTGATAGAAATCACGTAAATCCTGTGGTGTCAGTTGAGCGACAGTTTCACGGTATCCTAAAGACGGATAGGCATAAGGGTGATCATGATACAAGGCTTTCATGAAGGCTAAGTTGGCCACCGCGCCGGGTGATTCTTCACGATGCTTTAAAGCGGCTAAGGTACGTTTTTGCTCGCGTTGAAAATCGACCGGATTGAAGGTCGGTTGGCTCAAGATAGTTTTCAAGGTGCTGACCGCTTTATCGAGCAACGGTTTTTCGGTCAGGCTGCGTAAACTCAGGCTGGCCATTTCGACCGACGCACTGCTGCCAAATTGGGCACCGACACTTTCAAAACGCTTGGCAATATCGTCGGCGTTCCAACGACCTGCACCGGTATCCAGCATGGCGGCAGTCAGCGCCGCCAGCCCATGTTTTTCACCATCTCTGATGCTGCCGGCGTCGAAGCCGACGGTAATGTCCACCAGTGGCAGATTTTGCGTATGAACATAATAAACCCGGCTGCCGCGCTCGGTCTGCCAATGTTCTATTTTAGCCGCAGCCCAAAGTGAAGAGCTGAATGTCAGAAAAAAAATGAGCAAAACGTTAATGCGCATGACGGCCTCCTGCTACCTTGCGAGATGGCGTGGAATGTTTAATGGGTTGAGGGTCCAGATAAGCGATACTTAGATGATCTTCAATAAGATATTTACGGGCAACCTGGCGAATTTGTTCTGGCGTAATTTGCTGAATTTTTTTGACATATTCATCGGCTTTTTGCCAGTTCAGGCCAATGGTTTCCAGCATGCCAAGCTGCATGGCCTGATAGAAATTGGAGTCTTTTTCATAAATGTTATTGGCCAAAACCTGGGCTTTAACGCGCTGTAATTCCTCATCGGAAACGAGCTCACGTTGAAGTTGATACACTTGCTCTTTCAAGGCATATTCCAGATCGAAGACGGTTTTACCAACAGATGGTGTAGCATCCAGCATAAATAAAGATGACATGCGCGCATATAAATCGTAGCCCGCACCGGCAGATACCGCCAGTTGCTGCCCGCGAACCAGGCGACTGCTGAGGCGGGCGCTGTTGCCGCCATCTAAAATAGCCGCCAGCACTTCTAGCGCATAGGCTTCCCATTCCTGCTGAGCTGTTTTTAGTGAAGGTGTTTTATAACCAAGCATGACATAAGGCAGTTTAGCCGGCAGTTTGATGGTCATTTTGCGCGGCCCGAGTTGTTCCACTTCAGTTTGAGGTTTAACAGGGGTGATTTTGCCAGGCTTAAGCGGCGCGAAATACTTTTCAGCCAACTTGAAAACAGCATCGGGGTTCACATCGCCGACGACAACCAGGGTGGCATTATTAGGTGCATACCACTTGTGGTACCAGGCTTTCAAATTGTCAATGGTGTAATGTGCAATATCGGACGGCCAGCCAATAACAGGATTTTTATACGGGCTGTTACTGAACGCCATGGCCATAAAATGTTCATGGGTCTTGGCTCGAGGTTTGTCATCGGTGCGCATGCGACGTTCTTCGGTGACGACTTCACGCTCCTTTTGTAATTCTTTATCCAGCAAATTCAGGTGACGCATGCGGTCGGCTTCCAGTTCAAAACTGATACTTAAGCGGGATTTTTCCAGGGTTTGGAAATAAGCGGTGTAATCGCGTCCGGTAAAGGCGTTTTCGCGGCCGCCATTTTCGGCAATGATGCGCGAAAATTCACCGGCGGGATGTTTATGGGTGCCTTTGAACATCATGTGTTCGAGCATGTGAGAAATGCCGGTAATACCGCCGGGCTCATAGCTGGCGCCGACTTTATACCAGACTTGTGACACGGCAACCGGTGAGCGCCTGTCAGGCTTGACCAGTATTTTTAAACCATTGTCCAATGTCTTTTCATAAACCTCAGGTTGTGCAGCCTGTACAAAAAAAGGACATAACAAAAGCAACATCAGTAATCTCATTTTCCCTCCTGGTTTTAAACTGACAGCGGTTCCGACTATTTCATTCAGTGTTAGTTCACTGTAATATACGCGATTAACGAGCAGATTTGTGAACCCATAAATGCCACATCATAGCCTATATTCATCATTTAAAAATTATTTAGCACTGTGCAAACCGCGCGTGGTCACGTTAATCGTTTTTACCGCCATTGTTGGCATGTTATTGGCCGTTCCGGGGGTACCGCCGCTGGATAAGTTTTTCTGGGGAACCCTCGGCATTGGATTGGCTGCCGCCTCGGCAGCGGCGATTAACCATTATATCGATCAGACGGCCGATTCCAATATGCGGCGGACGCAGAACAGACCATTGCCTATGGGCGATTTAAGCTCTGTCAATGTTTTAACGTTTGCCGGAATTCTGGGTCTGGTCGCGATGTTGATCCTGTATTTTCTGGTGAATCCTTTGACTGCAGGTCTGACTTTTTTATCATTGATAGGTTATGCTGTCATTTATACGGTTTATTTAAAGCATATGACGCCGCAAAACATTGTGATTGGCGGGGCGGCCGGTGCGGCGCCACCGTTATTGGGTTGGTGCGCAGTCACAGGCGAATTACATCCGCATGCGATGTTGTTGTTTTTAATTATTTTTGTCTGGACCCCGCCGCATTTCTGGGCGTTGGCGATTGCCAGGCGTGATGAATACGCTAAGGTTGAAATTCCTATGCTGCCTGTGACACACGGCGTCAGATTCACCCGTTTGCAAATTTTGCTGTACACAATTTTATTGTTGATCGTCACCCTGTTGCCGTATTTAACCGGTATGAGTGGGGTGATCTATTTAGCCGCTGCTATTCCATTAGGACTGTATTTCATCTATATGGCCATCAGAATGTTGCAACATAAGGATAATCACAGTGCGATGAAAACATTTTGGTATTCTCTGTGGTATTTGACAGGTATTTTTGCCGCCTTATTGGTTGATCACTATTTTATGTATCGATTCACATGAACGAACATCCATTTGCTGAATTTATCAAAATCCTGGGCAAAGGCAAAAAAGGCTCGCGCCCATTGACTCAGGATGAAGCCTATCGTGCCATGAAAATGATTATGGATGATGAGGTCGAGCCGATTCAACTCGGCGCATTTTTAATGCTGATGCGGGTTAAGGAAGAAACGCCCGAAGAGCTGGCAGGATTTGTTCAAGCCGCACGGGAAAGTTTTCAGACGGGCAGGCAAGGGCTCGATATTGATCTGGATTGGTCGTCCTATGCCGGAAAACGGCGTCATTTGCCCTGGTTTATCCTGGCTACGCTGTTATTGGCGGAAAATGGTGTAAGGATTCTGATGCACGGTGCTGAAGGCCATAGCGAAAACAGGGTTTATACCCAGGATATGCTGGCTTTGTTAGGGGTAGCGTCTGCCGGATCGATTGAAGAGGCAGAGCAACAGCTACAACAACATGGATTCAGTTATCTGCCGTTGCGTGTTTTTTGTCCGAAGCTATATGACATGATTCAGCTACGGCCCTTGATGGGGTTGCGTTCACCCGTGCATACGCTGGTCAGATTGTTGAATCCGTTTAATGCCGAATACACCATTCAGGGTATTTTTCACCCCAGTTATCGACAAGTGCATCAAAAAGCCGCGCTTTTGCTGCGCTATCCGCATATGGCGGTCTTAAAGGGTGAAGGCGGCGAAACCGAACGCAACCCTGATGTCGATTGCCTGGTGCAAAGCGTGCATCATCAGGTGTTGAGCGAGGAAATATGGCCTGCACTGTTTAAAAGGCGGCATGTCCGGCCTGATGAATTAAGGCCGGAGCAGTTAAAGCAACTGTGGCAGGGAGATTATGACGATGAATTTGCCGAAGCGACAATTATTGGCACGACGGCAGTGGTGCTGAAGTTTTTGGGAAAAGCCGACAGCCAGGAGCAGGCTCACACGATGGCCAAAGGCTTATGGCAGAACCGGAATCGGGCGCGATTCAAGTGAAAAAGCGAGGTATTCCTTCAACATCTTTTTGCAGATAAAGATATTCAAGTCCCATCAGGGTGGTGTAGTTTTCGGTAGTTGACCAGATCACCTTGATTTGGCCTGACAGGTCTAAGCGATTGAATTCATAGGTGGTAATGGTTCCGGGGTGAACATCTAATTCATCGCCGATACGGATCATCAAGCCTTCGACAGAGACATTTTCAGTGGTAAAAACATAGGTCTCGCCATGAAACATGATTTTTCCCGGTGCGGTCAGATTTTTACGATAAGCCTTGCGCTGATACAACAAATGATCGACTTCATAATTGATATGGCAAAACTCCAGGCCGATTTGAATACTGTTGTTTTTGTTTTCCATACGGACAATTTCGGCTTCACCTGCAATACGGAGCTGGGGTAGATAAATATCGATAACGGGTGATATTCTTGCCGCTTCGAAAATATCCTTGGCTTCCCGGATCACATTATTATCCAATAATTCAACCAGAACACCCGTAATCGACAGGTTGATGACACGAATTCCGATTTCTTCACCACTGATATAAACCAGGCCTTCCGTTGCCAGGTTTTTGCGATAAGCCCGATCATCAATCATTGTATTGCATCCCGATAAAACCCAAGTTTTAAGTCAGCTTTAAGAATAGAACATTGTGTTAATTTTTTTGGGAAAAACTGAAAATTTATAGGGACTGGAGTATATACTCTCCGCACATGACATCATCACCCCAGCAGACCCTTTTTTGCCGATGGCTACGTTGAAAAACCTTGCTGTAGATTGCTACAGCGGCGTTTTTTCGCCTTGCCCTCGACAAAAAATGCCCCACTGAAATGCTAATGTCACATGCGAAGAGTATAGATATCCAATTGCTGTCAAGAGATTAAAACCTGCATAAGAGCGGTAATTGTTCTTCCATATTGGCGCTTCCCTGTTGAAAGGTATAAACTCAAAGCGATTAACATTTTTTTACAGTTTGAAAAATTCAAAGACTGTTGTGACTATTCAGCATGTTTAGTGTTTAAATATCAGTCACTTATTCCAGAAGACGCCGTAAATACATCCGTGTAGGCTTGCATGTGTCATCCATGACACATACACTTCCTTCATAAATGACTGATATTTAATGGAG
>CAYUAE010000100.1:0-7386 GCA_964442675.1 uncultured Methylomarinum sp. | reverse complement strand
AGCAAAAACTGTTTCCGCTCGGTCCGGATATTGCCTTCATTCCAGGACATGGCCCAATGTCAACCTTTGGCCAGGAAATGAAAAACAACCCTTACGTCTCTGTTTAAATAACTCACAGCCGCCACTGCCGGATAAAATCCTGATAAAACGCTTTATCCTGAGTCGTCGCCCCTTGCAGCGCGACTACCCGGCTTGCAAATTGTTGCGCCCGTTCGAAAATAAGCGGCATAGGCCAGTTAGACAGAATACCCAACAAAACAATACTGCTGAAGGCATCACCCGCGCCAACGGTATCGACCACCGTAACAGGTGTTGGCGACACCGTCAGTGCCTCGCCCTGCTGCGGCAAAAAAGTAGCCCCCGCCGCCCCGGCTGTCATAATCAGATTACCGCTAAAGCCTGCCATTTCGTTCTGTAACTGCAGCCGCTCGTCTGTATTTACTTTCAACCATGTCGCCGATTCAATCATCTGTTCAAGCCGATGCCTGCACCACCAGGGGTCGCGCAGATTGACATCGACAAAACGCTCAAAGTCGCCCGCTAAAATACGCGCCAAACACTGCCGACTCACTTCCTGCCTGAACACCAGCGAGCCGTGATAAAAAAGCGTGATGCCAGATAAATCCGGCAAGGCTGTCACATCGATAAAATCCCAGGCACTATCCGCCACGATGTCATAGCTCGGCTCCCCATTTTGCAACTGGATTTGCACACAGCCGGTCGGATGCTGCGCATCGACCTGCACAGCCTCGGTTCGCATACCCCAGTCTTGCATGGCCGCCAGAATATTTTCGCCATTGTCATCGTGTCCAACACGAGAAATAAACAAAGGTTCTACCCCAAACGCCTGCAAATGCCAGGCCACATTAAACGGCGCACCACCAAGTACCTGTCTGCCGTCGGGAAATTGATCAAACAGTACTTCGCCGAACACGGCAATTCGTTTAGTTTTTTGATTCATGCCTGCATCTCATTCTTGTTGTCGTTTTAATGCCTGTATGGATTAAATAGTTTACACCTGGACAAGTCATTTTATTCCCGTTATGTTTATAGTCTTCGCAGACCAAAGGGAAAAAACCATGTCAGAAACCTTAAAATGGGGCATTCTTGGCGCAGCACGTATCAACCAACGCCTGATGCCTGCCATTATTGCCGCCAAAAACAGTGAACTTGTCGCCATCGCCAGCCGGCGCCCCGGCGCTGCGCGCGAAACCCTGACACAATACGGTGCCGGCGCATCGAATGTCCAAACCTATGATGACCCTGAGCAATTGCTCGACAATCCTGATATTCAGGCCGTTTATCTACCCATGGCCAATGATGAACACGCCGAGTGGGCCTTGCGCGCTATTGAAAAAGGCAAGCATGTCTTATGTGAAAAACCGATGGCATTGACCGTCGCCGATATCGAGTCCATCCAAAGCGCCGCTGCCGAAAAACAGCTTAAAGTGATGGAAGGTTTTATGTATCACTTCCACCCACAACATCAACGGGTCGCAGAAATTCTTGACTCAGGTATCATCGGCGAGATTCGTAACGTACGCAGTTGTTTTTCCTTTATGATGAAACCCGCTCGCCTTTATCGGCTGGAAAAAGATGTCGCTCATGGCGGCGGTGCCATGTGGGATATTGGCTGTTACGCGATTCATACCATCCGTCGCCACTTCGATAGCTTGCCCAAAGCCGCCACCAGTCTGGCAAAATACACCGACAGCGGTGCCGACGTCAGTCAAAGCGGTGTATTGGATTTTGGTGAGGGTCGTTTTGCCCAATTTGATTTCAGTTTTGAACGTGCCCGTCGCGCCGAATACGAGATTATTGGTACTCAGGGGGGCTTGAAATGTCACAATGTCTGGCAATTACCCGGGGATACCCCCATCATTTCCTGGTGGACAGAAGCCGGCCAACAAACCGAAGAACGTTTACCCCCGGCAAATCACTTTACCCTGGAAATTGAACATTTTTCCGATTGTGTCTTAAACGACAAACAACCGGCGCTCAGCCTTGAAGACGCTAAAGCCAATTGCCGCACCATCGTCGCGATTAACCAATCGGCAGCACACGGCAAAACCATCCAGGTTTAAGGAAAAAATCATGTCTGATTATGCGAATTATAGAAAATATCGGTGTATGGAATGCGAACATGTTTATGATGAGGAAAAAGGCGATCCTGACAGTGGTATCGCGCCAGGTACACGCTGGGAAGATATTCCGGAAGAATGGGCGTGCCCTATTTGTGGTGCACCAAAAAGTTTCTTCAAATTGATTGAGATATAAACAGTATGGAGACCGAGTTTTTGAAAACAATCAACTTCGGTCTCCAACAATCAAGCCCTTATAAACGAATCTTTCCACAATGCTATAAAATCGTCAGATAACGTCACTTTATTACCGGAGGATCTCACCGAAAAAACAAAACGAACCTTAACCAATTGATATTATTAAACTTTTATAATTGTCTATTTTTTGTACAATTTAACACAACTGTAACAAAACTGCGCCCTTCAGCCCCTTTTTCGCATTTAATCCACAAAGTTATCCACAGTTTTTGTGCACAACTTTTTTAGCTGTTATTTTTTCAGCAGTTAACAAAAGTCAAGTCGTTTTCGTTTATTTTTTTCAACTTGTTTTAAAAAAACAGCCACAAAAAACTTGCATCAGTCCAATCTTCTCCGTATAATGCGCATTCTTTCTTACGGGTCGTTAGCTCAGCCGGTAGAGCACCGCACTTTTAATGCGATGGTCGAGCGTTCGAATCGCTCACGACCCACCACTCAATCTTTTCTCCTTCCTGTACTATCCTGAAAAAACCGCTTTCGAACAACTTGCAGTGGAAAAAATATTGGGCTTTGAAGTCTATAATAAAGACTTAACTTACCAGCGAATAAAGATTTGAACACTTCGCTGACCTCCCTATCCATTCAAGCACTCAACATTTAATGACAGAATCAATTACACCAACACCATCTTTTCAAAGTCTCGGTTTATCAGAACCCGTTTTAAAGGCATTAAAAACAGTCGGCTACGAAACACCCTCGCCTATCCAAGCGGAAATCATCCCTTATATCATGGACGGCCGTGACGTACTCGGCCAAGCCCAAACCGGCACAGGTAAAACGGCAGCATTCGCCTTACCTTTGTTATCGCGTCTGGACATCAAACAAAAAGATCCACAAGTTCTTGTGTTAGCCCCGACCCGGGAACTGGCCATTCAGGTAGCCGAGGCTTTTCAACGCTATGCCTCCAAAATCAAGGGTTTCCATGTTCTACCCATTTATGGCGGCCAGGATTACAGCATTCAACTCCGCCAACTGAGACGCGGTGCCCATGTCGTCGTTGGAACACCCGGCCGGGTGATGGATCATATGCGCAAAGGCACGCTTAAACTGGATAAGTTGACCTGCCTGGTTCTGGACGAGGCCGATGAAATGTTACGCATGGGCTTCATCGATGATGTGGAATGGATTCTGGAACAATTGCCAAAGCAGCATCAAACCACTTTATTTTCGGCCACCATGCCGACAGCAATCCGCAAAATTGCCCAAAACTATTTGCATAACCCTGAACAAATCACCATCAAGGTTAAAACTGCGACAGCAGAGAATATTCGTCAACGTTATTGGTTAGTCAGCGGCGTGCATAAGCTCGATGCGCTCACCCGGATTCTGGAAGCGGAAGAATTCGATGGTATGATTATTTTTGTGCGCACCAAAACGGCCACAGTCGAACTGGCCGAGAAATTGCAAGCCCGGGGACATTCGGCCGCCGCTATCAATGGCGATATGTCGCAGGCTATTCGTGAACGCACGATTGAGCAGCTGAAAAAAGGCAAAGTGGATATTTTGATTGCCACAGATGTCGCAGCACGCGGCCTGGATGTTAAACGCATCACCCATGTGGTCAATTATGATATTCCTTACGACACCGAGTCTTACACGCATCGCATCGGCAGAACGGGCCGCGCCGGCAGAACCGGAGATGCCATTTTATTTGTTTCTCCGCGAGAGCGTCGTTTACTGAAAAATATCGAACGTGCGACCCGTCAGCCAGTTGAGCAAATGCAGCTGCCCTCAACCGAATTTATCAACAACGCTCGAATTAAACGCTTCAAACAACAGATTACAGATACTCTGGCGACAGATGAGCTTAGCTTTTTTGAACAGCTTATCGAGCAATATCAGAGCGAACATGATGTTCCTGCCGTTGAAATTGCAGCTGCACTGGCAAAAATTGCCCAAGGCGATACGCCATTGCTGGTAAAAGACAACCCTCGAAAGTCACGCACACAGGACTTGTCACCGCGTCAGAAACAAGACAGAAATGATCGCCCTGAACCGCGGCGCAAACAACGTAAAAGCGGTATCGAGATGGAGTTGTTTCGGATCGAAGTCGGCCAACAGCATGGGGTTAAACCCGGTAATATTGTAGGCGCTATCGCAAACGAAATCGGCATTGATGGTGAACATATCGCCCGAATCAAAATCGAAGATGATTTCAGTACGGTTGAACTGCCCGCTGGCATGCCTAAAGATTTATTTCAGGCATTGAAAAAAGTACGTGTCGCTGGACGTCCCTTGAATATCAGCAAAATCAATGCTCAGTCATCCCAAGCCAAAAAACGCAATACAGAGCCCGGCAAACGTAAACAGCGCAGCCGTTAAACCAACGGATAAATACGAAGGCGGGCAGCGACCACACAGCAAAGCCCGCCGGAACATGTCAAAATTACAAGTATCTATTCAGCCAAAATAATTTAAGGAAACCCGTTAAATATCAGTCACTTATGGAAGAAGCGTATGTCATGGATGACACATGCAAGCCTACATGATGTATATACGGCATCTTCTGGAATAAGTGACTGATATTTAAACACTAAACATGCCGAATAGTTACAATTACAATTGTCCGCGCCCAGGATCCGACCTTCTAATGTAACAAGCCATCTCTGTTAGCGTGCACCACAGGTCGGACAGGATGGATTTTTTTTAAAGCGCATACTGTTCCATTCCATACTGAGTCCATCGAGTAACAGCAAGCGCCCCATCAGAGGCTCGCCTATATCGAGCAATACTTTAATCGCTTCCAAAGCCTGAGTACTGCCGATAATTCCAGTGATGGGCGAAATAACGCCATGCGTTGCACAGTTTTGCGCTGTTTCACCCTGGTTCTGATAAAGACAGTTATAACACGGACTTTCATCCAGACACGGCCTGAACACAGAAACCTGACCTTCAAAGCGAATAGCAGCCCCGGACACCAAATCGGTTTTCTGCTGAACGCAGGCACTGTTAATAGCAAAACGGGTCGTGAAATTATCACTGCAATCCAGCACGACATCGGCTTCGGCGACCTCATGCTGTAATCTGGCGCCTTCCAAACGAACAGGATGCGCTAAAACAATCGTTTCCGGATTGATTTTTTTTAACGTATCCCGGGTTGAAAAAACTTTTTCCATCCCTATATCCTCAGTGGTATGGGCAATCTGTCGTTGTAAATTGGTTAAATCGACGTTGTCATCATCAAACAGCGTGATTTGCCCAATACCGGCCGCCGCCAGATAAATGGATGCCGGACAGCCAAGCCCGCCGGCGCCAATAATTAATACCTTGGCGTCGAGCAGCTTTTGCTGACCTTCGATATCGACTTGCGGCAGCATAATCTGGCGGCTGTAACGGAGTAATTGTTTGTCGTTCATAGCACTATTGGGAAGGCAAAGGAGCGACAAATAATGCCAAAGTACTTGACAGAATGCAAAAGCTGACTATTATTAGCACTCATCAGCACTGAGTGCTAATAGCAAAAACCATTTCATTAAACTTAAAAATTGTTCAGGAGACATTGATGAAAATACGTCCATTACACGACAGAGTCATCATTAAACGTGTGGAAGAAGAAACAACAACAGCAGGCGGTATTGTTTTACCCGGTTCTGCCGCTGAAAAACCCAGTGAAGGAACCGTTCTTGCCGTAGGAAATGGCAAATTGCTGGAAAATGGCGATATCCGCCCGCTGGATGTCAAAGTTGGCGACCGTGTATTGTTCGGTAAATATTCCGGCAATGAAGTCACCGTAGATGGCGAAGAAGTGATCGTCATGCGCGAAGATGACATCATGGCCGTTTTAGACTAATCAAACATCAATATTTTCTAACTCACCATTTATTCTAAGAAGGAAAAAAAATGGCAGCAAAAGACGTAAAATTTGGATTAGATGCCCGCACCTTGATGGTAGCTGGCGTTAACATTCTGGCAAATGCCGTAAAAGTAACTTTAGGCCCTAAAGGTCGTAATGCCGTGCTGGAAAAAAGCTTCGGCGCACCTACGATTACCAAAGACGGTGTATCTGTCGCCAAAGAAATCGAATTAAAAGATAAATTCGAAAATATGGGCGCGCAAATGGTTAAAGAAGTGGCGTCACAAACTTCTGACATCGCAGGTGACGGCACCACAACAGCAACCGTTTTGGCACAAGCTATCGTTAATGAAGGCTTAAAATCTGTCGCCGCCGGCATGAATCCAATGGACTTGAAACGCGGTATTGACAAAGCTGTCGTCGAAGCGGTTAAAGCCATCGAATCGACAGCCATTCCTTGTGCAGACAGCAAAGCTATCGCTCAAGTCGGCACTATTTCAGCCAACTCTGACGAAGCTGTTGGCCAAATCATTGCCGAAGCAATGGAAAAAGTAGGTAAAGAAGGCGTCATTACCGTTGAAGAAGGTTCGGGCTTGAGCAATGAGCTGGATGTTGTCGAAGGTATGCAGTTTGACCGAGGCTATCTGTCGCCTTACTTCATCAACAACCAGGAAAGCATGTCTGTCGAACTGGAAAATCCATACATCTTGTTGTTCGACAAAAAAATCTCCAATATCCGTGACTTGCTTCCAGTACTCGAAGGCGTTGCAAAAGCGAGCCGCCCATTGTTGATCATCGCTGAAGATGTCGAAGGCGAAGCGCTGGCGACTCTGGTTGTCAACAACATGCGCGGTATCGTCAAAGTTGCGGCTGTCAAAGCACCTGGCTTTGGTGATCGTCGTAAAGCGATGCTGGAAGATATTGCAATATTGACAGGCGGTACCGTCATTTCCGAAGAAGTTGGTCTGTCTCTGGAAAAAACCGAAATCGATCAACTCGGTACTGCTAAACGCGTACAAATCACTAAAGAAAATACCACAATCATCGATGGTGCTGGCTCTGAAGAGCAAATCAAAGGTCGCGTTAATCAAATTCGCGCACAAATTGATGAAGCGACATCAGATTACGACAAAGAAAAACTGCAAGAACGTCTGGCTAAATTGGCTGGCGGCGTTGCCGTAATCAAAGTTGGTGCAGCGACTGAAGTTGAAATGAAAGAGAAAAAAGCACGTGTTGAAGATGCGTTGCATTCTA
>CAYUAE010000099.1:0-7455 GCA_964442675.1 uncultured Methylomarinum sp. | reverse complement strand
AGCTAATAGCGGTAAGCAGATTGTACAGGGATTTGATGGCATGAAATCTGAAATGGATAGCATTTCAAAAGGTGCCCAGGAAATCAGTACCAGTGCAACGCAAATGAATATTGCTATTAAAGACTCCCAACAGGGTAGTGAAGCGATTGCGGCGGCGGCCGAAGAGCAGTCAGCGGCTTGTGAGCAGGTGTTGAAATCACTCGATGAGCAAAACCAGGCATTATCGGGTGCTGAACAGGCGGCGCAAGAGCTGGAAGTGCAATCCGAAGAATTGAAAAACAGTACTGATATCACCAAAAGCGCCGAAGAAGTTGCGGCCGCCGCCGAAGAATTATCGACTTCTATCGAGGAAATCAGCCGCTCATCCAGCGAAATCATGACGGCGGTTTCAGAAATTGCACGGGGTTCCGAGCAGGCTGCGGCAGCTGCCGAGCAGGCTTCAGCCGGTATGGGGCAAATAGAAACCGGTGCCAGGCTGGCGACAGAAAAAGCCAATAATGCGATTGAACGAACCGAAGTACTCAAAGAGTTGCTGGAAAGCAATAAAGCGACCATGGAGCAGTTGATAGCTAATCTTTCTGATTCAGCTGAAAGTGGAAAGATAATTTTGTCAGATATTCAAGCTATTGAAGAAACCTCAAGCAATATCGCTAAAATTATCGATATCATTACAACAGTATCGATTAAGACCAGTATGCTGGCTGTTAATGGTGCAATTGAAGCGGCGCGGGCAGGTGAATTTGGCAAGGGTTTTGCCGTTGTTTCTGAAGATATTCAGAATCTGGCAGATGATACGGCGGAAAATATTGAGCAGATCAAAGAGCTGATCAAGGCAATTCAAAATCAGTCGATGGAAGTAATGACTGATTTACAGGCAATTTCCAGCATTATTAATGACAATGTGAATAATGCAAAGCGTTCCAACAAAAGTCTGATGCAGGTGGAGTCTGACGTCATTCAAATTGAAGCAGGCAATAATGATATTCTGACCGCTTCGCAAGAAATTGCTGCCGCGGTAGAGCAATCCCGTAAAGCTCTGGAACAAGTCGCAGCGGCATCAGAGCAGGCGTCCAGCAATGCTAATGAATCGGCGGCGGCTGCCGAGCAACAAGCTAAAGGATCTGAAGACCTGGCCTTGGCAATTGAAGAAATTGCCTCTATTGCAGATGAGTTGCAAAGTATTTAAAAAACAAGGAACCTGTCATGTCAAATGCGCAAGCAATACAAGACGCTGAAGAAGACATTATTCAGCAGTTTGTCACCTTTCAAGTGGGTACAGAGCATTTTGGTTTGCCGATGCAGCAAGTGGCAGAAATTATACGATTGCCAGCAACGGTCAGTGTGCCGCTCACTCCTGAGTCGCTTGTAGGGCTGGCCAATTTACGCGGAAATGTATTACCTGTTCTGGATTTACGCCATATTTTGGGCGTTCCGGCACAAAACCTTGGTGAATCAACGCGCGTATTGGTGGTTGATGTGGGGACTACGATAGGTTTGATTGTCGATAGTGTCTCTAAGGCTATGCGTATCGACGAGCAAAATATAAAAGATGCCTCATCACTCAAGACCACTGTTTCCGCTGATTTGTTAAATGGCGTTATTCAGGATGATGATCGTCTGATTCAGCTGATTGATATCCGTCAGGTCATTGATCGTGATTTTGCAAAAATTATTGCGATGGCGACGGATAATCATACCTCTATCACTAATAATGATGCCTCAATCATAGATATTGAGGAAGATGATTTCCAAAACCATCAATTGGTCAGCTTTTTGGTTGATCAGGAAGAATATGCATTTGATCTGATGGATGTGGAAGAAATTGTCCGGGCACCGGATGATATTGCAGAAATACCGGATACCGCCGCCCATATTTTGGGGATGATTAATTTAAGAGGCAGGCTGTTGCCTTTGCTTAGTCTCAGAGCATTATTCGGATTTCCCGAGCGTGATCTGGATGAACACAGTCGCGTTTTAGTGATTAGTATTCGTGCGCCGGGTGGTGGGCAGTATTCAATGGGGCTGGTTGTCGATGACGTACGGGAAGTGTTGGTGGTACCTGAGTCTGAGCGGGACCCGGTACCAAAGCTGATTCACGAGGAACACGATGAAATTGCAGCAGTTTGCAGATTGAATAATGGAAATCGTTTGCTTTCTATCCTCAAGCCGGAAGCATTGTTCGATGAGCAGGCCTTGCAAGCCATCACTATGAATCAAGGTATGGAGAGTCATAACATGAATAGTAGTCATCACGCTGTCACGGAAAACAACGAGGAAGATAATGATACCCAAATGGTTGTCTTTAAGTTGGCAAACCAGGAGTTCGGAGTCACGATTGATTATGTACAGGAAATTACCCGCGTACCTGAAACAATGAGTCAGGTGCCGAAAACGGCCGACTTTATCGAAGGTATGATCAACCTGCGTGGCACCATCTTGCCGGTACTGGATATGCGCAGCCGTTTTGGGTTGGAGCGGATGGCGCCGAATGAGCGGCAACGGATTATCGTACTCAATATCAACAATGTACAGACAGGCTTTATTATGGACTCGGTGGTTGAAGTGCTGCGATTGTCTCGGGACAGTATCGAGCCAGCACCTGAATTATCTGAGGACCAAACCAGAGTGATGGGACGTGTGGTCAATCTGCGCGAAGAAAAACGCATTATTCAAGTACTGAATGCGGATGAATTGCTCAATCCCGATGAAAATAACGTACTGCTGGAACTTGACGAATAAAAGAGAGCGCAGGAAGCAATGAAAAAAATACTGGTGATTGATGATTCTGCGCTGATGCGTAAGAAACTTCGTGACATGCTGGAGAATGCAGGCTATGAGGTGGAAGTTGCCCGCAATGGTCAGGATGGTCTGGACAAAATCCGTGGATATCAACCCGATGTGGTAACGCTCGATATCAATATGCCGGTGATGGATGGCTTGACGTGTTTAAGCCATATTATGACGGAAACGCCGTTGCCGGTGATTATGGTGTCATCACTGACTGAAAAAGGCGCTATGGTCACATTTGAAGCGCTGGAAATGGGCGCGGTCGATTATGTGGCCAAACCCGGCGGTACAGTGTCGCTGAATATTGATGAAGTCGAATCCGAACTGTTACGAAAAATAAAGGCCGCCTTGCGTTCCCGTTATAGCAAGGCGCGCACATTAGGTTCACGCATCAAAAAACAGTCGGCTACAGCTTCTGCAAAACCGGTTAAAACGGCGTGCAAACCTGTTGCCAGAAAAACAGTTACCAAAAACACGGCGAATGGCCAGGGCATTGTCATTATCGGCGTGTCAACCGGTGGGCCGGGCACGCTGGAAAAGATTTTGCCGCATATTCCCGCCAACTTTCCCTGGCCGATTCTGGTGGCGCAGCACATGCCGGCAAAATTTACCGAAGTATTTGCCAAACGGCTGAATAAATTATGTGATATTTCAATAGTTGAACTTAATCGAGCAATAGAAATGGAAGCCGGTACTGCCTATATTGCACGGGGCGATGCTGATGTGAAGATGGTTAGCCGAAAAGATAAGGTGCTGGCCACCAGTATTCCGCCGCGCTCAGAGTTTCTGTGGCATCCCAGTGTCGAGCTGATGGCGCGCAGTGTTGGTGAATTTTATGATCCTGCATCAATTGTCTGTGTGCAATTGACAGGTATGGGCAATGATGGGGCTGAAGCTATGGCCGCCCTACATCGTGAAGGGGCCCGAACCATTGCCGAATCAGAAAACAGCGCTGTGGTTTTCGGCATGCCGCAGGTTTTGATTGAACTTGGGGGCGCCGACAAAATTCTGGATGCCGAGGATATTGCTCCGCAATTGATCGAATGGGTCTGTTAAACAGAAAGAGGAGATAAGGATGGCATTAAAAAAGCATAAGTCTCAGGCAGGCGAACAGGATCAACACGCCGAGCGTCGTCATAATGAGCGCACGGTAGAGGATTTGATTCGTGACTTGCAACAGGGCGAAACCGTGACGGTCCGGCGCTGGGCAGCACGGGATCTGGCCGAATATCCTGAAGCGGCCACAGCCTTGCTGGAGGCATTGGACAACGAACAGGAACGGGTCGTCTTTGAAGCCATTCTCGATAGTCTGCAAACCATGAAAACCGATGAGGTGGTGCAAGGCTTGATCGCCCTTTTACGCTCGGAAGATGCCGCCAAGCGCAATGCAGTCATCGAAATATTGCAGACCATGCCGGAACTGGTGGCCCTGCATATTATTGAACTGCTCAACGATACCGATTCTGATGTGCGTATTTTTGCCATCGATATTTTGCAGACCCTGGCGCATCCCGATACACCGAAGTGGTTAATGTCGGTATTGAAGGATGAAACTCATATCAATGTGATTGCCACAGCGGTGGACCGGCTGGCTGAAGTGGGTGAGCCGGAAATGATCGACACCTTGCTGGCCTTGAAAGAACGCTTTCCTGATGAATCCTATCTGCATTTTGCTGTGGATGTGGCGGTAGCGCGTATCAAGGGGGAATAAGATGGCCGAAGCAGAGATCAGTAAACAGGACTTTGAGCGCTTCCGGGATTATTTTTACCGGAAAACCGGTATTCGCTTTGAAGATAACAAGCAGTACTTTGTCAATAAACGTCTGTTGGAGCGCATGGAGCAAACCGGCTCTACCAGCTTCAGGCGTTATTTCACCATGTTACGTTTCCAGGCATCCGGCGAAGAGTTGCAGGAACTCATCAATATCATGACGGTGAATGAGACCTATTTTTTTCGGGAAGAATATCAGTTTGAATGCCTGGTCGAATCGGTGCTGGATGAGGTGATCAAAAACAAATCGCCGGGCGATACCATTCGTATCTGGTCGATTCCCTCCAGTACAGGGGAAGAACCTTATTCCATTGCCATTTATCTATTGGAGTTCTGGGATAAAATTGATGATTATGATGTTGAAATCATGTCCTCTGATATCGACACCAAAGTGTTGGATAAATGCCGGAAAGGGGTGTACGGAGCGCGTTCTGTCAAACCCTTACCCAAAGAAATCTTCAAACGCTATTTCAAGGAAATTGCGGCTGGCCAGTTTCAGATTGAACAGGACTTGCGTGACGCGATTGAGTTTACCCAGGTCAATCTTTCCAACAAGGCTGATACCCGGAAATATCGCCAGATCGATGTCATTTTTTGCCGGAATCTGTTGATTTACTTCGATGATGCCTCCCGGCGTCAGGCAGCGGATGTGTTTTATGATGCCTTGAATTCGGGCGGCTATATCTTTTTGGGACACTCAGAATCAATGAGCCGTATTTCCTCATTGTTTAAGGTGAAAAAGTTTCCTAAAGCCATTACTTACCAGAAACCAGCATAGCAAGAGACGGGGCAGAAAGATGAAGAAGATTTTAATTGTAGATGATGCGGTGACCGTAAGAATGTATCACCGAAAGCTGATGGAAGCGTTAGGCTATCAGGTTGCGGAAGCGGAAAACGGAATCGAGGCATTGGAAAAAATGCTGGATGAAAACTTCGATCTGTCGCTGGTTGATGTCAATATGCCGAAAATGGATGGCTATCGACTGGTTGAAGAAATGCGCCAGAATGACGTGTTAATGGCCATCCCGGTGATCATGATCAGCACGGAAGAAGAGGAAGGCGATAAAACCAAAGCCTATATGGCAGGGGCCAACTTCTATATCGTCAAGCCTGCCAAGGCGGAAGAATTGCAGGATTATGTATCACTAATGGTAGGAGTGGATGCGTAATGGACCCCATGCTGGAAAGTTTTTTACAAGAGTCCCGGGATAACCTGGAAGCGGTCGGCCAGTGTTTTTTACAACTGGAAGAAAATGCGCGTGATAATGAGCTGCTCAATGATCTGTTTCGTTCGATTCATACTATAAAAGGTTCCTCCGGCTTATTTGATATTGCTCCACTAACCCGGGTGGTGCATGCCGCTGAAGATGTTCTGGATCAGGTCCGTGAGGGGGCGTTTGATCTTGAAGCCGATCATATCGACCTGTTTCTTGAAGCCATGGATCAGATCGAAGCCTGGCTGGATGATCTGGAAACCAGCGAGCAGCTAGGGGATAATGCCGAAAGTCTGGGGCAGGTGTTATCGCAGAAACTACGCGCTCTGCTAGGCGAAGACAGCGCAGCGGCCACGCAGGAAGCGCCCGCTGCGGCTGAGGTGGAAAACACACAGGGCGGGGCTGATACAGCCGCCAGTCTGGTGGCACCGCCTGCTGCTGAAGTTCCCGACTGGCTGGCAGAATTCAGCCATGATGACCGAATCCGGTGTTATGAGCAGGCTGAACAATCCGCGCCGGTTTATGCGCTCAGTTATACGCCGGACGAACAATGCTTTTTTAACGGGGAAGACCCTTTGTTTCTGGTGCAAACCACTCCCGGTCTGATGTGTTATCAGGTCACGCCACGCGAGCCTTGGGGGGAACTGGAAAACATCGACCCCTTTCACTGTAATTTGCGGATCCGCTTGTTAAGCACAGCCGATGAAAACAGCCTGCGTGAACATTATCGCTATGTGGCAGAACAAATCACACTGATTCCATTACAGGTGGAGCAACTGGCGTTTCCCAGTGGCGAGATGGGCGATGTGCAGCAGTATACTGATTTAATCGCCAACGCCCGGCAGGCATTGGCACAACAGGATTATCAACAGCTCAAAAACTGTATCAGGCCGGCACTGGAAATCGGCGCGGCCGAATTGCTGCAAACCCGGGTACTGGACTGGATGATGCACCTTATCGAGCATATCGATAACCCGGACGCTGAACGGCTTAGTGCCTTGTTGCAGGCGCTGGAAACCGGCCACTTTGAACCCGGTGTCGCCTCGTCAGAGACGGCGGTGGATACGGCCATGCCGGCACCGTCAGCAGCGGATGTCGATCATGACGAAGCCTCGGAGACATTCAGTGATGCCATGCGGGTCTTGCTGGAAACCCAGCAGAAAATATTGGCGCTGAACTGTGCGCCAAACCTGTTCAAAGGGCGTATCTTATCGACGCAGAACATCCTTGATCGCCTGTTGCGGCGATTATCCTGGCCGCATCAGGCGGCATTGCAGGCCGCCTGCGATGCGGCGTTAAGCGATGGCACCGCCGAACCCTTGACACAATTTGTCGACAGTCTGTTGCAGCCGCCGACGGCAGAAACCGCACTCGAGGCTAATACTGCAGCGTCTGAGGCAAGCACCACAGTACACGATAAGGCTAGTCCATCGGCACAGACCCTGTTAAAAACGCAACTGGAAATTATTTCCATGCCCTGTGCGAACAGCCTGCTCAAGGGCAAGATTGCCTCGACCACGCAAACATTGCAGCATTGTCTGGCACAACTGGGCTGGCAGGAGGCGCTTGTCGCACTGGAACAAGCCAGTGAGCAGGCGATGGCACAGACATCGAGCGCGCCTTTAGTGCAATTTTTGCAACAGCTTCTTGATGATGCGGGTATTGAAGACAAGGCGCAGGCAG
>CAYUAE010000098.1:0-7551 GCA_964442675.1 uncultured Methylomarinum sp. | reverse complement strand
GAAACCCATCGTAACGCCAACAAACCAAATAACCCTATGATTGAAAGCGACCGTCTGATCAGTGCGACGCCCCAAAACGAAGAAGACAGCGTCGATCGTGCGATTCGGCCAAAGCGTCTGAAAGACTATATCGGCCAGGCAGAATTACGCCAGCAGATGGAAATTTTTGTCCAGGCCGCCGTCGCCCGCGCAGAAGCGCTGGATCATGTGCTGATTTTTGGCCCGCCAGGCCTTGGTAAAACCACACTGGCCAATATTATCGCCACCGAAATGGGCGTCAATATTCGGCAAACCTCAGGCCCGGTACTGGATAAAGCCGGCGATCTGGCCGCTTTGTTGACCAACCTCGAAGCCCATGATGTGCTGTTTATCGACGAAATTCACCGCCTGAATCCAGCTATCGAAGAAGTGTTGTATCCGGCGATGGAAGATTATCAGATCGACATCATGATCGGCGAAGGCCCTGCCGCGCGCTCGATCAAGCTGGATTTACCGCCATTTACCCTGGTTGGCGCCACCACCCGGGCCGGGCTTTTGACCTCGCCGTTACGCGATCGCTTTGGTATCGTGCAACGGCTGGAATTTTATACGGTTGAAGAACTGACTCGAATTGTCATGCGCTCGGCGCGTTTATTGAAAATGGAAATGGCCGAAGAAGGCGCGATTGAAATCGCCAGCCGTTCCCGTGGCACACCACGTATTGCCAACCGGCTGCTGCGCCGGGTCAGAGATTTTGCCGAAGTCAAAAGCGATGGCAATGTTACGCAAGACATTGCCGCCCAGGCGCTTAAAATGTTGAAAATCGACGATAATGGCTTCGATACCCTGGACCGGAAATTACTTAAATCGATGATTGAACATTTTGATGGCGGGCCGGTCGGACTGGATACACTGGCGGCCGCCATCAGCGAAGAGCGGGGCACGATAGAAGATGTGCTGGAGCCGTATTTATTGCAACAAGGCTTTATCATGCGCACACCCCGCGGGCGTATCGTCACCCAGAAAGCCTATTTGCATTTTGGCCTGAAACCGCCGGCAACTGAAGCTGTGACACAATCACTTTTTGATGACTGATGATGCAAACATTTAACTGGCCTGTCCGCGTTTATTATGAAGATACCGATGCCGGTGGCGTGGTGTTTTATGCCAATTATCTTAAATTTTTTGAACGCGCCCGAACCGAATACCTGCGCGCCGCCGGTTTTGAACAAGATCAACTGATGACTGAAGCGGGCGTGATTTTTGTCGTTCGCTCGGTGCAGGTGGATTATTTAAAACCGGCGCGTTTTAATGATTTGCTACAGGTGACAGCTGAGGTGACGCTCGCTAAAAAAACCAGTTTCATGTTCAAACAACAGGTCATACGCGAAAATACGGTACTGTGTCAGGGCGATATTCGCATTGCCTGTCTCGACGTACACAGCATGCGGCCGAAAGCGATTCCACCCCTCATTCTGGAAACCCTTGCACACCATGAACAGTGAAATATCGTTTTTAGACTTAATTCTCAATGCCAGCTTTGTTGTCCAATTCGTCATGCTGTTGCTATTGCTGGCCTCGGTCATGTCCTGGACGTATATATTCAGCAAACGCGCCGAGCTTAAACAGGCCGAACGTATCGCCGAAGATTTCGAAGAAAAATTCTGGTCAGGGATCGAACTCAGCACACTGGTCAAAGATTTAAAAAACCGGGAAGATGATGTGGACGGCATCGAAAATATTTTTCTGGCCGGCTACAAGGCGTTTGCCCGTATGGCCAAACAGGAGGAGATCAGTCCCGAAATCAAAATCGAAAGCGCCCAGCGTGCCATGAAAATAGAACTGGCCAGAGAACTGGATAAACTCGATGAAAGCCTGCCGTTTCTGGCGACAGTCGGCTCGACCAGTCCCTATATCGGCCTGTTTGGTACGGTCTGGGGCATCATGAATGCATTCAGCGCATTGGGTGAAATGAAACAGGCCACTTTGGCCAATGTCGCGCCTGGTATATCCGAAGCCCTGATTGCAACCGCCATGGGGCTGTTTGCGGCGATTCCTGCGGTGATTGCCTATAATCGTTTTTCCACCCAACTCGACAGGCTGGCCGGACGCTATGAATTGTTTATGGATGAGTTTCTGGTTGTCTTGCAACGGCAGGTGCATCAAAAATGAGTCGTCGTCAATCACGCCGTAAACCGATGTCGGAAATCAATGTCGTCCCCTACATCGATGTCACCTTTGTCCTCCTGGTTATTTTCATGATTACAGCGCCCTTGGTGCAGACCGGCGTAGACGTTGATTTGCCGCAGGCCGAAACCAAAACCGTCGAGACTAAAAACATCCCGCCGTTGATTATCACCGTCGATAAACAAGGTCAGTATTTTATCGATGTGGGTGAAAATACAAACGAGCCGGTACCTGCACAACAACTTCTGATTCGAGTCGCGGCCGTGTTACGCTATAGGCCTCAAACACAGGTTTATATTCGCGGCGACAGGCAGGTCGATTATGGCAAGGTTGTCAGCGTGATGGCCGCCTTGAAAAATGCTGGCGTTAAAGCTGTGGGACTGATGACACAACCGGTTTCGTAACCATGGGAAAACATGCCTATTATTTCGCCTGGTCGATTGCCTTGCATCTGGCGTTACTGCTGCTGTTTTTATTCGGGGCATCGACCCGCAGCCCAAACCGGGTACAAAAACCGCAACCTGAAATTATTGAAGCCTCCGTACTCGATGAAGAAAAAGTCGAACAGGAAGTCGCAAAACTGAAACAGCAGGCCAAAGCCAAACAAAAACGGTTGCAAGCTGAAAAAGAGAAGGCGCAGAAACTGTTGCAACACGCGCGTCGTCAGCGTGAACTGGAAGAACAAAAAATTCGCAAACTGGCGCAGCAGCGACAAAAAGAAGCCGAACAACTGGCGCAAAAACGCGCCCAATTAAAACGTCAGCAGGAACAAGAAGCGGCACGTCTGGCGGCGCTTAAAAAACAACGGGCCGAGGCTGAAAAAAAGCTGGCACAGCAACGTAAAGCCGAAGAGCAAGCGCGATTAGAACGCGAACGGGCCGAGAAAAAACGCAAAGCCGAAGAACAAGCCCGTAAAAAAGCCGAACAAGCGCGTAAAGCTGAACTGGCCCGTAAAAAGGCCGAACAAGCCCGCAAAGCAGAACAGGCACGCAAGGCCGCCGAATTAGCCCGGCAGAAAGCCGCCGAAGAAGCCAGAATACAGGAACAAGCGGCCCGGCACATGACCATACGGGCATCGCGAGCGATTCAGCAGAAAGTCAACAATAGCTGGATTCGGCCGATGACCTCACGCAAGGGTTTGCGCTGTACGGTGCGGGTTACCTTGTTGCCCAGCGGTGATGTCATGGATGTTCGTGTGGTAAAAAGCAGTGGCGATACGGTTTTTGACCGCTCGGCGGAAAATGCGGTCAGAAAGGCCTCACCGTTGCCCGTGCCGAAAGACCGCAACGTCTTTAACAAAAACTTCAGAAACTTTACCTTTGTCTTCAATCCGGAATAAGCTGACATGATAAAACGCAATGCCTTGTTTTTATTGATAATGATGAGTCTGTTAGCCGGCTTCAATCCGGCGCATGCAGAAGGTTTGACCATTGAAATCACCAAAGGCACGGAAGCTGCGATGCCGATTGCCATCGTGCCGTTCGGCCATGCACCGGGTAGTATGCCAGGGATTGATATCGCCGCCGTGATTCAGGATGACTTAAGCGCCAGCGGTTATTTTAAACCCTTGTCCCGGGCCGATATGCTGACCCGGCCGACCGAACCCACCCGCGTTCGGTTTCGTAACTGGCAGGCGTTAGGCCAGGATTATTTATTGATTGGTCAGATTACACCGACTGCAGGGCTGTATGAAGTACGCTTTCAATTGTTTGATGTGTATAAATCAGAACAAATCATGGGCTACAAATTGACCACGCGGGGCGATAAACTGCGCCAGGCCGCGCATAAAATAAGCGACCTGGTGTTTGAAAAACTGACCGGCAAACCGGGCGTGTTCAACACCCATATCGCCTATGTCACCAGCCGCCGTATCGCGGCTAACAAACGTCGCTATCGTTTGATGGTGGCCGATGCCGATGGTCATAATGCCCATGAAATCGCCGCATCGTCGCAACCTATCATGTCACCTGCCTGGTCTCCCGATGGCAGGCGCATAGCCTATGTCTCGTTTGAAGGGCGGCGATCGGCGATTTATGTACAGACTTTGGCGACGGGAAAACGGCAACGGGTAGCGCATTGGCGCGGAATCAACGGCGCACCGGCTTTTTCGCCGGATGGTCGCAAACTGGCTTTGACCTTATCTAAGGATGGCAGCCCCGACATCTATATTCTGGATCTGACCTCACGCCAGTTGCGAAAAATCACCCACAGTTATGCGATCGATACCGAAGCGACCTGGTCGCCGGATGGCCGCTATCTGGTATTCACATCCGACCGGGGCGGCAGGCCGCAACTGTATAAAATTCCGCTACAGGGCGGCCGGGCAAAACGCTTGACCTTTCGCGGCGATTATAATGCACGCGCAAGGTTTTCACCCGATGGCCGCAAACTGCTGATGGTGCATGGCAATCGGGGCGATTATCGAATTGCCGTGATGGAACTGGCCAATGGCGCCATCAATGTTCTGAGCGGCGGCCGGCAGGATGAATCGCCAAGCTTTGCGCCCAATGGCTCCATCGTGTTATACGCCACACGCAAAGGCGATAAATCCTATCTGGCCACCGTTTCGGCCGATGGCAGTATGCACCGCAGACTGGCATTCAGCGGCGGCGATGTCAGAGAACCGGCCTGGGGACTTTAAACGATTAACACAATGAAAGGATGGGTAAACCCATCATTCAAATTGATAAAAAACCTGAATGGAGATATAAATCATGCACCTTAAACAATACAAGCTGTTCGGCATCGTACTCTTGACCCTGACGCTTGCAGCCTGCAGCTCAACCGAAGAAAAAGCCGCCAGCATCATCGACCAAAGCCAGAGTGCCGGCGCAGTCGTTCCAGCAGATGGCGCGACGACACAGGGCTACAGCGATGAGGGTGATATTGCCGGAACCGAATTGAGCGCCGAAGAACTCGGTGCTGAATTCAGCGATCCGCAAAGCCTGCTGTCCAAACGGACCATTTATTTTCAATACGACAGCAGCCAGGTGCAGCAAGATTTTATTCCCGTAATCGCCGCCCATGCCGCCTATTTATTAAGCCATCCAAATTACAAGCTGGTGCTGGAAGGGCACGCCGACGAACGCGGCTCGCCCGAATATAATATTGCCTTGGGCGAACAACGCGCTAAAGCTGTCAGCCGCTTGATGGAAGCACAGGGCGTACCCCCTGCCCAGATCACGATCGTCAGCTATGGTGAAGAAAAACCCGCGGTTGAAGGGCATGATGAAGCCGCCTGGCAATTGAACAGACGTGTCGAACTGGTTTATGAAGGTGTCCAATGACTAAAAAACTGTTGATACTGTTACCGTTTTGTAGCAGTGTGTACGCCGATGTTCGGCCGCTGCCGCCTGTTGTCGATAATTCAATCGTCTCTAATGGGGCACAATATACCCATGCGGCACCGGCCAATGGCGTTGTGTTTGAATTATTGGGCCGGATTGAACAGCTCCAGCGCGAAGTGCAGGAACTGCGCGGCATGGTGGAAGAGCAGGGCTATCAGCTCAGTGAATTGAAAAAACGCCAAAACAATATATACACCGACCTGGATCAGCGCCTTCAGGCGCTGGCAAATGGACAACCGGTGCCACAAAACAGTGGCTTGCTTGCAGGCACCGATACGGCGCAAACACAACAGACAGAAACCCAGGCCGAAACCTCGGCACCCGCGCAAATATCCGATAAGGATGAATATCAAAAAGCCTACGAATTATTGCGTAATGGCCATAACAGCCAGGCCATCAAAGCCTTCAAGGCATTTATTCAAAAATTTCCGGCCAGTGAATACGCCGACAATGCGCAATACTGGCTGGGCGAAGCCTATAAAGTCAATCAACAGCCGGAACTGGCTAAAGCGGCCTTTCAAAAAGTCATCGAACACTACCCCGATAGCTCAAAAGTACCCGATGCCTTGCTTAAATTAGGCTATATCGCTATCGAACAAAACAATCTGGCTAAAGCGCGTGATTATTTAACCCGGGTCAAAGTCGATTACCCGGGAACAGCGGCCGCGCATCTGGCTGAAAAACGACTGCTGCGACTGGACAGACGCCTGTAAGTGATGGAAAAAAGCATACGCATAAGCGAAATTTTTTATTCGCTGCAAGGCGAATCCGACAGCGTCGGCTGGCCGACTATCTTCATTCGCCTGACAGGGTGTCCTTTGCGCTGTGTCTGGTGTGATACCGAATACGCCTTTCATGGCGGCGAGCGGCAAAGCATCGAACACATCACAAAGCAGCTTAAACAATGGCAAACCCGATTCGTGACCGTAACCGGTGGCGAACCTTTAGCTCAGCCCGCCTGCCTGGACCTGTTATCAACCCTGGCCGACCAGGGTTATCAGGTATCGCTGGAAACCAGTGGTGCGATGGATATATCAAAGGTCGATACGCGCGTGACTAAAGTCATGGACATCAAGCCACCGGCTTCCGGCGAAATGGCGCGTAATCGCTATGACAATATCGATTATCTGACCGCCAAAGACCAGGTCAAATTCGTCATTGCCGACGATAAGGACTACGCCTGGAGCAAACAGATGGTTGAACGCTACAATCTGGCTGAACGTTGTCAAGTCTTGTTCTCCCCCGTGATGGGGAAAATGTCACCCACCCGGCTGGCTGAGAGCATCCTCAAACACCAGCTGCCGGTTCGTTTTCAATTACAACTTCATAAAACACTTTGGGCCGACGCCCGGGGTAAATAAACACTATGTCAAAAAAAGCTGTCATCCTGCTGTCCGGCGGGCTGGACTCCATTACCGTTTTAGCCCATGCCAGACAACAAGGCTACCAATGTTACGCCCTCAGTTTTGAATATGGCCAACGCCATAACGCAGAACTTGAAGCCGCCAGCAACATCGCCAGGCATTATCAGGTTATCGAACATAAAATCATTCGTATCGACTTAGGCTCTATTGGTGGCTCGGCCCTGACCGACGACCATATCGCCGTGCCGCATACACCACAACACGGTATCCCCGTCACCTATGTACCGGCACGCAACACCATCTTTCTATCCTTCGCGCTCGGCTGGGCCGAAGTGCTGCACGCCCACGATATTTTTATCGGCGTCAATGCCGTCGATTACTCCGGCTACCCCGATTGCCGTCCTGAATTTATCAAAGCCTTCCAGAATCTGGCCAACCTGGCCACCAAAACCACGGTAGAAGGCGAACAAATTACGATACACACCCCCCTGATAAACTTAAGCAAAGCCGACATTATCAAACAAGGGCTGGCCTTAGGCGTTGATTATCGCCATACCGTGTCGTGTTATTCCGCCGACGCCCAAGGCAGAGCGTGTGGACAATGCGACGCCTGCCGCCTGCGCGCCGCAGGATTCAAAAAACTGGGCGTAGAAGACCCGACCCGTTATCAATAA
>CAYUAE010000097.1:0-7687 GCA_964442675.1 uncultured Methylomarinum sp. | reverse complement strand
CCCTTGAAGGCATGCATCAGGGTGTTGCTGTCGATATATTCCAACTCGCCCCCCATCGGTACGCCATGGGCAATACGGGTCGCCTTGATATGGTGTTTTTGACTCATTTCAGCGATTAAATGTGCGGTCGCCTCGCTTTCGACCGTGGCGTTTGTGGCCAGAATCACTTCTTTCAATTCGGCACTGGCGAGTTTTTGTTCCAGTGTGTCAAAACCTAATTCATCGGGACCGATGCCGTCAATCGGTGATAGGTGGCCATGCAGAACAAAATAACGGCCTTTAAACGCAGTAGACTGTTCGATCACCCAGACATCGGCCGGACTTTCGACCACGCATAATACCGAATCGTCCCTTCCCGGATGCTGACAGAGTTCACAGCGTGTTTGCTCAGTCAAGGTGCGGCAGCTTTCGCAATGCCGGATTTTAACCATGGCTTGCTGCAACACCTGACTTAAATGCTGGCCACCACTGCGATCATGTTGCAGCAGATGAAATGCCATGCGCTGAGCCGATTTCGGGCCGACACCAGGCAGGCAGGTCAAACTGCGGATCAGTTGTTTAACCAGTCCTGTTTCTGACATTTAAAATGGCATCTGGAAGCCAGGGGGTAATGGGATACCGGCTGTCACTTCGGCCATTTTTTCTTTTTTGGTTTTATTGACTTTTCTGACCGCATCGTTGACAGCGGCAGCGACTAAATCTTCCAGCATATCTTTATCATCGGTCACCAGGGAGTCATCGATACTGACCTTTCTGACTTCCCGTTTCCCTGTCATGACAATTTTGACCAGACCACCACCGGATTCGCCGGTGATTTCCATATTTTCCAGCTCTTCCTGAGCTTTTTTCATGTCTTCCTGCATTTTTTGGGCTTGCTGCATGATATTGCCCAGTGCATTTTTCATAATTTTCTCCTGCTATTTAATCGGTTTAATGCTATCGGTTACCACACGGGCATTGAATTCTTCTTTTAATGCGTTGACATTGTCATCATTATTGATGGCTTCAACGGCGGCTTGTTGTTCGGCTTGCTGCTGTAGCTGTGCCTTTTTTGCCGGTGTCATTTTATCCGTTTTTTCAATGCTGATTTTTAATTTAAGCGGTTTATTGTAATAGGTTTGCAGCGCTTTCAGCAGTTTCTCTTCACTTTTTCCACCCAACAGGTTTTTATGCGACGGTTCAATGCTTAAATAGCAATACTGTTCATCGACGCCGTCAAACGTGCAATTATTAGCCAGCTCCCGCGTCATACCGCGCAGATTCATCGCATTGATCATAGCCTGCCAGTCATTTTCCGGTTGCACTGCAGGTGATGAAGGCGCTGTTTCGGACACTGCCGGAGGTGGTGTCTCAGGTTCTTTTGCGGCAGGAATGGTCGCTTTCGATGTGACCTTTTTTGCCACTGCAGTTTGTTTATTTTGTGATGGCGGAGCTGACACTGGCGTCGATGCGGGTGTGACCGGCTTGAAGGCCAGCATGCGCAGTAGAATCATTTCAAAGCCGGTGCGCGGATCAGGCGCTAAATCCAGTTCTTTTTGCCCCATCACGCCAATTTGATAAAACAATTGGACATCTTCCGGTAGCATTTGTTCAGCCATCTGTTGAATGAATACGGGATCGAATTCATATTCGGTACGCGCCGGAATTTGTTGGGTCAGAGCAATCCGGTGCAGCATTCTTAGCAGTTGTTGCAAACTATCGGCAAAATCCGGCGTTAAATCGGCCATTTCAGCGACTTTATTGAGTACCGCTAGACCATCATTCGCGGCCAGAGCTTCCAATAAGGCATTCAAGGACTGTTCAGAAACTGTTCCCAGCATTTGCAAAACGGTTTGATAGCGCACAGCACCATTGCCATAGGCAATAGCCTGGTCCAATATGCTCAAACCGTCGCGCATGCTGCCGTCAGCCACACGCGCTAAAAGTGCCAGGGCATTTTTTTCAAATTCAATACCTTCCTGTTGCAGAATAAACGCCATTTGTTTTTCAATCTGCTCAGGGTAAAGACGTTTGAGGTTAAATTGCAGACAACGCGATAAAATCGTGACCGGAATCTTTTGCGGGTCGGTGGTCGCCAGCAAAAACTTGACATGTTCGGGCGGCTCTTCCAGGGTTTTCAGCAGCGCATTGAAGCTGTGTCCCGACAACATATGCACTTCATCGATCAGATAAACTTTATAGCGTCCCTGATTGGGCGCGTATTGCACGTTATCGAGTAAATCCCGGGTATCTTCGACCTTGGTGCGTGAGGCAGCATCAACCTCAATCAAATCCATAAACCGACCTTGATCGAAAGCCTGGCAAACAGCGCATTGGCCGCAAGGGTTGAAGTCAGTCAGATTTTCACAGTTGATAGCTTTGGCCAGAATCCGGGCGATAGTCGTTTTACCGACGCCACGGGTGCCTGTAAACAAATAGGCATGATGCAGCCTGTCATGTTGCAGGGCATGAATCAGCGATTGGCTGACATGTTGCTGACCTACAATTTCTGAGAACGTCCGGGGGCGCCATTTTCTGGCTAGAGCCTGATAAGCCATAGAGACTCGAAGAGTATGGAATATGGGTGGTTGCCATACCAGCCACATCCCGGCACACGAATCCGCTGCTACCGTTGCTCCCTTCCGGGCCTGGCGGGGTTTACAGCGTATCGTTGCGAGAGGACCGATACGGCAACCATAATGTTTCAGGGCGTTCCTGAAAGAGCGCGTATTATGCGGCAATCCGACTAAATAGGCAATAGCCTGCTGCCGTTTTTTTTCAGGGTAAAAAAACCTGCCATTGCATGCCGCCTAAATCTTCAGCCTTAGCGGCAACCAGTTTACCATTCAGCAACCCCAATAATTCATTCACCACCGCCATGCCAATGCCGTGCCCTGCCGTGTTTTCATCGGCACGCATACCGCGCTGTAGAATATGCTGGATTTTATTGGCGGCAATGCCGGGGCCGTCATCTTCGATAATCAGAACGATGGAATAATCACTGTCGTTTAGTGTTTTCAGCGAAACATTGACCTGGTGCCGACACCATTTGGCGGCATTATCCAACAGATTGCCAATGATTTCGTATAAATCACCTTCCTCACAATACACAGGACAGGTTTCTGGCAATCTGGATGAAAAATTGATTGCTTTGTCATGATAGACTTTTTCCAGTGAACTGATAATTTTTTGTGTGACGTTGACCAGATCCGTACGCCCGGTTATTTTCTTTTGGCCTTTTGCCGCGGCTTTTTGCAGTTGATATTCCACAATGTCGTTCATGCGGCTGATTTGCATCTGGATAATTTCAGGCTCCATGGCATCTTTATTAACGTTGCCTTGTAAAATCGCCAACGGCGTTTTCAGACTATGCGCTAAATCTGCCAATGTGTTGCGGTAGCGTTCCATATGCGCTCTTTCACTCCGAATCAGACCATTCAAGCTGTTGACCAGCCCTTCAAGCTCCGATGGATAGCTGCCATCAAGCCGTGGCTTTACACCTTTTTCGATCAACTTCAGATCATGCCCAATCCGGTTTAACGGCTTCAACCCCCAGCGTAATAATACGATTTGAACCAGTAACAATAAAAAAACAGCCGCCGATAACCAGCGCATTAAAATCATGCGGAAATGTACCACTTGCTGATCAACAATCGGTGCATCTTCGGCAACGGTAAAAATATAGGCGCGTTGAAACTTATCCTGACTTTCCCACAAAACGGCATAATGTAAAACATAGAATTTTGGGGTTTTCTGAAATACAAACTTGCCTTGTGGTAAATTTTCAGGCAGGGGTAAATCGATACCTACAGCAGAAGGCGAGCGCCACACCAGTGATTCGTCCGATAAATGAATCATGGCATAAAGCCCTGAGGCGGGGTGATTGAAACGCGGTTCACGGAGTGCTTCCGGCATGGTCAGGCGTAAGGCTTTATCCATTTCAGCCACTGACAATAAAGCATAAATCTGAATACGCAGCTTTTCTTTCAGAGCCTGTTCGACACTGCGTTCAAAGGCCTGTTCCAGCACAAAACCGACGATGATGAAAAATATAACCAGAACCAGACCCGCCGTGATGACCAGTCTAAACCTGAGTGAATTAAATTTCACGGTTACAATGTCACATCATCCGGTAATGGAATACGGTATCCGCGTCCGCGCAAGGTTTCTATGGGTTTTATAATGCCTTCCGGGTCGAGTTTTTTACGCAGGCGACCGATAAAAACCTCGATAACATTGCTGTCCCGGTCAAAATCTTCATTATAGATATGTTCGGTCAATACCGATTTTGAAACGACTTCGCCCTGATGAAACATTAAATATTCCAATACCTTGTATTCAAATGCCGTCAGTTCGATTTTGTTATCGTCAACCGTAACCTCTTGAGACAGGGTATCCAGTTTGATATTGGCAAAATTCAAAACCGGATGCGCATTCCCTTGAGCACGGCGCAACAGTGCGTTGATACGTGCCATAAGTTCTTCGTAGTGAAATGGTTTGACCAAATAATCATCGGCGCCCGCTTCAAGGCCTTCCACCTTATCTTGCCAGCGATTTCGCGCCGTCAACAATAAAACCGGCACCGCGTTATCTTGTTGACGGAGTTGTTTAATCAATTCAATTCCTGAAAAATCAGGCAAACCAATATCGATAATCGCAATATCAATCGGGTATTCACTGGCTAGATAGACGCCTTCTTTGCCCGTTCCGGCCGCATCGACTGCAAAGCCTTTCGTTGCAAAAAAATCACACAGTTGCTGACGTAAAATCTGTTCATCCTCGACCACTAGAATTCGCATGTCATTCAACCACTTTACCGCTTGCGACATCGATTTTGAGATACTGAATGATGCCTTCAGCAGTTAATATCTTAATCACATAAAATTTTTGACCGTCAACGGTTTCAACTTTGGTGGCAAGCACCTTGCCTGTCTTTTCTGCGTTGATTCGCTTGACTGCCTCATCCAGACTTACATTCGCAGGCATTTCCAGCGCGCTGAGAACTGGCGCAAAAAAACAACCCGACATCAATAAAACAGAAATAATTTTTTGCATAAGGCTCTGAAACAGTAAGTTAGATGAAATTTTAGTCATATGTGATGAATCGAGACTGAATAAAACTTATTGCATGTTTAAGTTTTGTAAATAACTGCCTAAAGCCTGCCCAAAAGCGGCACCAAATTTTCCTGTCAATCGATCCAGCAATTTTTCCTGCGGTGTAAAATCGACCTTGTGTTCGGTGCCGATCACATCCCGCGCAACCACGTCAACACTGCCATAGTCATCGGCTAAACCTAATTCAATGCCTTGTGCGCCAGTCCAGACCAGGCCGCTAAATAAATTGGGATCGTTGACCAGGCGCTCACCCCGGCCTTTTTTAACGGCATCGATAAATTGCTGGTGAACCTCGTTTAGCAAAGTTTGCATGTGTTGCGACTCATCAGGCTTAAGCGGCGAAAATGGATCAAGCAAGGCCTTGTGTGTGCCAGCGGTAAACAAACGCCTTTCGACGCCCACTTTTTTCATCACATCGACAAAACCGAAGCCATTCATAATGACACCTATGGAGCCTATAATACTCCCCTGGTCAACAAAAATCTTGTCTGCAGCAGCAGCGATGTAATAGCCTCCCGATGCGCAAATGTCGCTGACAACGGCATATATCGGAATATCCGGATGCTTTTTCTTCAAGCGCAAAATTTCCTGATAGACATAATGCGCCTGCACCGGACTGCCCCCCGGTGAATTGATGTTTAAAATAACGCCTTTTGTGTTTTTATCCTTAACCGCATCGCGCAAGCCATCGATAATATTTTCTGCACTGGCCGGCTTGCCTTCCGCAATGATGCCTTGAACATCCACGACAGCCGCATGCTGCTTTGTCCCTGCTGTAATTTCGGATTTGAAGCGGGGATACATGGCAATGACCAAAATCGCGATCAAATAGGCAAACGTCAAGGTTTTGAAGAAAATACCCCATCGGCGTGCCCTTCGCTGTTCATCTAATGAGGCATAGGCCAGTTTTTCGATAATACTTTTTTCCCAGTCATGAGGCCGGGGTTCCTTTTGTACATTATTGTCCTGTGGATTTTCCATAAAATGTGTATACCTTAAATCTTTGTTAAAGAATATGAATCAGATCAGCTGTCTGTTGTAAACAGGCGCAGGGACTATATTGTTGTAACTGGGCCTCAGGGTGCGCGCCGCAACTGACGGCGACCGCATCGATATTCGCATTCTGTGCCATTTGCAGATCATGAATTGAATCGCCCACCATCAAAGCCTGAGCTTTATCAACCCGCAACTGTTGCATAATATGTTCAAGCATCAGTGGATCGGGCTTCGATGCAGCCTGATCAACCCCGCGCGTCATGTCAAAAAATGTATTCAACCCCGTCCCCTGCATAGCTTTTGCCAGGCCGGTGCTGCGTTTCCCCGTTGCCACGGCCAGCAAATAGCCTTGCGCCTTTAACTGCGCCAACATCTCAGGCACGCCGGTAAAAACATCTTCAGGGCTGATATTTTTTGTGAAAAAGCGTTGACTGTAGGTTTGAATCAAATGTTCCCGTTGTTTTGCATTTAAGCCTGGAAACAGTTCGTCTAAGGCCCGCTCTATGCTTAAACCGATGATATTGCGTACCGCTTTTTCTTCCGGCACATCAAAATGACACTGTTCAGCCGCATATTGCATGCAATGGACGATCCAGCCAATAGAATCGACGAGTGTGCCATCCCAATCAAAAATTATGAGCTTGATAGATTTACTGTTCATGATCAACCAGCGTTTGTAATTGTTCTGGCAAAGGCGCTACGACTGTTAAGGGCTGTCCATTTGCCGGGTGCATAAATTGCAACTCATGTGCATGTAAAAACAAGCGTTTATAGCCTTTTTTTCGAAAAATACGATTGATTTCAGTTTCCCCATAGCGATCATCACCCACCAAAGGATGGCCTAACCAGGCTGCATGCACCCGAATTTGATGCGTACGACCCGTTTTAGGCTGCGCTTTGACCAGCGTACAGGTTTCAAATTTCTGCAAGCGGGTAAACAGGGTTTCTGAGGGTTTTCCCGTTTTACTGACGACGACCATGCGTTCTCCGCCCTGACTGACATTCTTTCTCAATGCCACATTGACCCATTGTTTTTTTCGCTGCCACTGGCCGGCCAACAAAGCCAGATAGGTTTTTTGTATACCATCGCCTCGAAACATGTCATGAAGTTGATTCAAGATAGTCCGCTTTTTTGCAACCAGCAAGCAACCCGACGTCTCTTTATCAATACGATGCACCAGCTCCAGAAAGGATTGCTCAGGCCTCAGCGCTCTAAGTGCCTCAATAACCCCTGATTGAATGCCGCTTCCGCCGTGCACCGCAAATCCTGAGGGCTTATTTAAAACGATAAAGTCATCATCTTCATACAAAATCTGATTTTCCAACGAATATTTCAGTGCAGACGGGATCTGTACAGCATCGTCGCGATGTGCTACCCGAACCGGTGGTATCCGCACGATGTCATTCATTTTCAAACGGTAATTTATTGAAACCCGACCTTTGTTAACGCGCACTTCACCTTTGCGGACAATGCGGTAAATTCGTGTTTTCGGTACGCCTTTCAATAATGAAATAAGGTAATTATCAAGCCTTTGGCCCGCATTATCTTCCGTAATTTTAATTTGGCGAACCTTAATGTGTTGCTCTGTATCAGAAT
>CAYUAE010000096.1:0-7694 GCA_964442675.1 uncultured Methylomarinum sp. | reverse complement strand
GATAAACAATGAAACACTGTCAAGCTGCATCCATATACGACGAGGCGTATATTTGCGCCAGACGCTCACTATTTTGCTAAAATTTACCCCTTTTTTCATCTTACAAACATAAATCACGCACGACTCAATGAAACCATCAAAAAACCAACACACCCCGATGATGCAACAATACCTGCGCATCAAAGCCCAACATCCGGATAACCTGGTGTTCTATCGGATGGGGGATTTCTATGAATTGTTTTTTGATGATGCCAGAAAGGCCGCACAACTTCTTGATATTACCTTAACCCGTCGCGGCCAGTCTGCAGGTGAACCCATCCCGATGGCCGGTATTCCGTATCATGCTGCCGAAGGCTATATTGCCCGCCTGCTCAAACAGGGCGAATCGGTGGTAATGTGTGAACAAATCGGCGATCCTGCGACCAGCAAAGGCCCTGTCGAGCGTAAAGTCGTCAGGATTATCACGCCGGCGACCGTCACCGACGAGGCATTGCTAGAAGACCGCAAAGACACTATTTTATTGGCCTTCTACCAACAACAAAACAGCTACGGCCTGGCCTGGCTGAACCTGAGCTGCGGCAAGCTTACCTTGCAGGAAGTCGAGAACGAAACCTTGTTGATGGCTGAAATTCAGCGGCTTGATCCCGCTGAAATATTATATTCTGAAGATATCCCCGTACCGGAATTTCTCAAAAAACGCACGGGGCTATGTCAACGGCCGCATTGGCATTTTGATAGCGACTCGGCCACTGCGCTGATTCTTAAGCAATTTAATGTGCATGATTTAAAAGGCTTTGGCTGCGAAAACTTAAACATTGCCATCGGTGCGGCCGGTTGCTTGCTGCAATATATCAAAGACACCCAGCAAACTGCCCTGCCCCACGTTCAAGGGATTTCTGTTGAGCATCATAGCGACTGCATTCTGCTCGATGCCGCCAGCCGCCGCAATCTTGAGCTGGACAGTCACCCCAGCGGCAATCTGGAATTTACCCTGCTGGGTGTGCTCGATAAAACCAGTACGGCAATGGGCAGCCGTTGTCTGCGCCGCTGGCTTAACCGCCCTCTACGCAATCAGGACATTTTAAATCAGCGCTTTAGTTGTGTTGAATCATTATTATCGCAACAACACTACCTGGTGATTCAAGATATTCTGCGGCAAACCGGTGATATCGAACGTATTTCTGCGCGTATCGCATTAAAAACGGCACGCCCTCGCGATTTAATCAGCCTGAAAACGACACTGGCCGCACTGCCGGCATTGCAGCAGGCATTATCGAAAATCGATAATCCACATTTAAAGCAACTGGCGAAAAAATTGCACGAGCAACCTGAATGGGTGGCAGTGCTTGAATCGGCTATCGTTGACAATCCACCGGTTCTGATTCGGGATGGCGGGGTGATTGCACCGGGCTTCCATTCAGAACTCGATGAGCTGCGTAACCTCAGTCAGAATGCCGATCAATTTTTGCTGGAAATGGAACAGCGCGAACGCGAAAGCACCGGCATTACGACCTTAAAAGTCAAATATAACCGGGTACATGGTTACTATATCGAAATGTCAAAATTGCATTCTGACAAAGCGCCGCCACATTACACCCGCAAACAAACCTTGAAAAATGCCGAACGCTACATCACCGAAGAATTAAAAGCCTTTGAAGACAAGGTGTTGAGCGCGCGTGAGAAAGCATTGGCTTTTGAAAAAAATCTTTATGAGAAATTGTTGGAAAAATTGGCCGAATCGGTTACCGATTTTCAGCGCTGCGCCGATGCACTGGCTGAATTGGATGTCTTGAGTAATTTCGCCGAACGCGCCGAAACTTTAAACTTGTGCCAACCGCAATTGACCGATAAGCCTGGCATTGAAATCGAAGCCGGACGTCATCTGGTGGTCGAGCAGGTTTCTGATATTCCCTTTGTCGCTAACGATCTCTCATTTTCCAATCAGCGCAAAATGCTGATGATTACCGGCCCGAACATGGGGGGTAAATCCACCTATATGCGGCAGTCGGCCTTGATTGTATTGATGATACACAGTGGCTGCTATGCGCCGGCAAAGTCTGTACTGTGTGGACCAATTGACAAGATTTTCACCCGTATCGGCGCGTCCGACGACTTGGCCAGCGGCCGCTCGACGTTTATGGTGGAAATGTCGGAAACCGCCAATATTCTACAAAATGCAACCCGCAACAGTCTGGTGCTGATGGATGAAGTTGGCCGCGGCACCAGTACCTTTGATGGCTTATCGCTAGCCTGGGCCTGTGCCGATTATCTGGTACGAAAAACCAAAGCCTTTACCTTATTCGCCACCCATTATTTTGAATTGACGTTACTGAGTGAGGAGCATCCCGCCATTCATAATGTGCACCTGGATGCTGTTGAACATGGCGACAAAATTATTTTTTTGCATGCGGTTAAAGATGGCCCGGCCAGCCAGAGCTATGGCTTGCAGGTGGCCGCATTAGCAGGTGTCCCACAGGTTGTCATTCATAAGGCGCGGGAAAAACTGCAACAACTTGAGCATCAATCCTACCTGAATCAACAGAGCGATGCCGACTCACATCAACTGGATTTATTTTCCAGCCAGGAATTTCATCCGGCCATCGGTCTTTTGCAAGACATCGACCCGGATAACATAAGCCCGCGCGAAGCACTGGATCTGCTGTATCAATTAAAATCACTGGCGAATAACACGGACTCTGAAAATTGATATGACTCAGGAAAAGGTATCCCGAGTAATGCTTTGATACCAGTGACGCGCGAACTCAGACTCATGTTGTAATGATGCCTCATCGGTTTTTAGCGATACCCCACCGGCGCCTTTCACCTTCTCGATCTGTTGTGCACTATTAAGTTTATACACCATGCTGACTGAAATGGCCTGACTTGGCGATAGCAGACTGAAACAGGTATTCATCCATAATGGTGCCTGCGGCAGCTCATCATTTAATAAGGCGACGACGGCCATGGCACAGGCTTTCGCTTCTGAATTAGCGGCAAAGGCAGATTTCGGAATCCCTGCATACGTAGCGGCATCGCCAATCACATGAATACCGGGAATACGGGTTGATTCTGCGCTTAAAGGCGTCACGGGACACCAGCCACTGTCATCGGCAAGCCCGGTTAACTGTGCAATTTTTCCAGCTTTTTGCCGCGGAATAATATTCAACACATCGGCCGTGAAACGGTCCCCAAAATCAGTTTCCAGGGTATTTTCAGACGTTAAGGCAACCACCGGATTATCCGTTATCGACTGCCATTCGATCCGGCCGTTATCCGCACCATAACCATACAGTCTACGCCAACCTTGAATAAACAGGCTCTGTTTGGAGAAGCTGCGTTTCTGGTCGAGAATCAGAATCTTGGCTTTAGGCTTATAACGCTGACAGTAATAAGCCATCAGACTGGCACGCTCATATGGCCCCGGTGGACAACGAAAGGGATTCGGTGGTGCCAACAGCACGATAAGCCCATTATCCGGCATCGCTTGCAATTGTCGCCAAAGTAAGCGCGTTTGTGGCCCGGCCTGCCAGGCATGTGGGATGCGCTGGGCGGTTTCAGCATCATAGCCTGCAATATCATCCCACACAAAATCAATCCCTGGCGCCATAATCAGGCGGTCATAATGCAAACGGTCTCCGCGTTGCAATATCACCGTTTTCGGCGCGGCATCAACAGCGATGACCCTGTCGATGATCACATTGACCCCATGATTTTGGCTTAATGCGCGGTAGTCAAAACATAAATCCCGGACTGATTTAATGCCGGCCAACACCCAATTACTGGTCGGACAGCTCATATAATACGCATGGGCTTCAATCAAGGTGACTTTAAGGTCAGGATCAAGCAGGCGCAGCGTTTTAGCCGCTGTTGCCCCTGCAAAGCCACCGCCGATTACGACAACATGCGCCGAATGGGACCTGTTACGACGTGTGGGACCACAACCTGTGATGGACGCCAGACACGCCGCGCCACTCAAATGCAAAAATCTGCGCCGGTCGATCATGGGCCTATCCGCTTTGCCAATTGCTCAATCTCGCGATCACTCAAACCTTTAAGCAAACGCCCCATCACTAAAGACGAACGTTTGCCGGTTTTAAAATCACGCAAAACAACTACCCGCTCGGTTTCCGGTAAACGTTTAAACCGGGTCAGGCGTGTAGCGCCCCCACTATGGCAAATCTGACAATTCATCTGTATCAAGCGACTGTCTACATCTGCCATAATCGGCTTGGTCATTACACTCAACACAATATAAATGAGCAACCGTTTCATTACATCCCGCGCTGCCTTCTGACTTCATACATCATGATACCGGCCGCGACCGACACATTCAGGCTTTCAACTGTCCCCTGCATCGGAATTTTCACCAGAAAATCGCATTGTTTGGCCGTCAATTGCCGCATCCCTGTCCCTTCAGTGCCCATAATCAACGCCAAAGGCAAGGTTAAATCCGCTGCAAATACTGATCGTTCTGCATCCCCCGAGCTGCCAAAAATCCAAATCTGCTGTTGTTTTAACCAACGCAGGGTGCGTGCCAGATTCACCACCTGATAGACAGGCACGGTCTCCGCGGCGCCACTGGCCACTTTGCACACCGTCGCGGTAATTCCAGCAGAATTATCTTTTGGAATAATGATGCCATCGGCTCCCACAGCATCAGCGGTACGCAGACAGGCACCGAGATTGTGAGGATCCTGAACCTGATCCAGAACCAGAAAGAAAGCTGGCGTATCCAGGCTTTGCACGGCCGATTTTAAATCGGCTTCGGTGCGTACGCCAGGTAATTGAACCTCAAGAATGATACCTTGGTGATTTTTCCCTTCCGCCAAAGCATCCAGTTTTTTGCGATCGGCTTTGACGACCGGAATCTGATATTTATTCAATGCATCCAGCAATGGCATCAAGCGCTTATCCTGGCGTTGATGATCCACCCAGGCGCGTTTGATTTTAGCGGCCGAATAATCCAGAGCCGCCCCCGCGGCATGGATACCAAAAACTTTTGCCTGACTCATTTAGCGCCTTTTCTTCCTGGAGTGTTTTTTCTTATCAGTGGATTGGGTATTTTTCTGTGACTTTTTCGCTTTTGAGGCTTTTTTAGCCGAATGTTTAGCCCTCTTTTCAGGCTTGGTTTGCGCCTTGCTACGCCGCTTTTTGGCAACGCCGACCAATTCAAAATCAATTTTCTTCTCGTCAAGGCTGACCTGTACAACCTTGACGTTTACCACATCGCCTAACCGGAAGCGAATACCGGTACGTTCACCGAGCAATTGATGATTTGGTGCATCAAAATGGAAATAATCCTGCGGTAAGCTTGAAATATGAACCAGACCTTCGACAAAAATATCTTTCAGTTCGACAAAGAAACCAAACCCGGTCACTGCGGTAATCAAACCGGTAAACACCTCACCGACTTTATCTTGCATGTATTCACATTTCAGCCAGCTCTCGACATCGCGGGTTGCTTCATCCGCCCGCCGCTCATTCGCCGAGCAATGCTCACCCAATACCGCCATATCAGGAAAACCATAGAAAAAAGCCTCCGGTTTTTTGCCCTGCAAACAATGCCGGATACCTCTATGCACCAATAAATCCGGATAACGCCGAATCGGTGAAGTAAAATGTGTATAAGTATCCAGAGCCAAACCAAAATGGCCTTTATTTTCAGGGCTATACACCGCTTGTGACATGGTTCGCAATAATACGGTCTGAATCAGGTGTGCATCATCCCGCCCTTTTACTGACTCAAGCAACTGCATAAAGTCCAGGGGACTGGGGTTATCACCTCCCCCCAGATGCAAACCCAAGCCACCTAAAAATTCGCGCAATGCCTGTATTTTTTCCTGTGTCGGCGGCTCATGAACCCGCAACAAGCGAGGAATTTTCTTCCGGTTTAAATAACGTGCCGCCGTAGTATTGGCCGTGATCATACACTCTTCAATCAGCTTATGTGCATCATTGCGTTCAACCGGCACAATTTTTTCAATTTTCCGATCCTGACCAAAAATAATCCGTGTTTCCTGAGTGTCAAAGTCCATTGCCCCACGCCGTTCCCGCTGTGTGCGCAAGACTTTGTACAAAGCATAGAGCTGCTCTAAATGTGGCATTAACGCAGCATGTTTTTTCTGTAATCGCTTATTTCCCGTGACCAGCATTTTAGCGACTTCATCATAGGTCAACCGCGCATGCGATTGCATCACAGCATCATAAAACCGTGACCGAATGACGCGCCCTTCTTCATTGATCTGCATTTCACAAACCATACACAAACGGTCAACATGCGGATTTAAGGAGCATAAACCATTAGACAGAATTTCCGGCAGCATGGGAATAACCTGCTCTGGAAAATAAACCGAGGTACTGCGTTTTTTGGCTTCCTCATCCAGCGCCGTATTGATCTTCACATAATGCGATACATCGGCAATCGCCACCAATAATTTCCAGCCTTTAGGGGTTTTCTGACAATAAACGGCATCATCAAAATCACGGGCATCTTCACCATCAATCGTCACTAAGGGTAAGTGACGTATATCTGTCCGCCCCTGTTTGTCAGCTTCAGCGACCTCCGGCGACAATTTTGCTGTTTCATTTTCGACTGCTTCCGGCCACACATGCGGTAACTCATAATTATGAATCGCCACATCAATTTCCATGCCCGGCGCCATATGCTCGCCCAGTATTTCGACAATCTTGCCAACGGCCTGACTACGCTGGGTTGGATATTCAACAATCTCAACAACGACAATCTGGCCTTTTTTAGCACCATTTAAAGCGTCAGGCGGAATCAAAACGTCTTGCGTCATGCGTTTGTTTTCCGAGACAACAAACATTACCCCGTGCTCACTAAACAAACGCCCGACAACCTGCCGGGTTCCGCGCTCCAAAATATCAACCAGACCACCCTCACGGCGTCCGCGACGATCAACCCCTTGAATTCGAGCCACGACGCGATCATTATGCATTAAAGATCGCATTTCCCGAGGCGACATAAATAAATCATCAGAGCCATCATCCGGCTTTAAAAAACCGAAGCCATCTGGATGCGCAATGATACGGCCTGTAATCAAATCCCGATTATTGACCAGGCAATATTTTTGGCGTCGATTAAACACCAATTGCCCATCACGCTCCATGGCTCGCAAACGCCGACGCAAGGCTTCTAATTCCTCATCGCTTTCAAGCCCTAGTTTCTGTGCAATCTGATCCCGCCGCAAAGGCTTTCCGGCTTCTTGAATCAGCTGCAAAATCAACTCCCGACTGGGGATTGGCTTATCATACTTTTTTGCTTCCCGCTCAAAATACGGGTCTTTATAATTCTTATCAGTTCCCTGATTATTCTTTTTATCATTCATTGATAGGTTCCAAACTCTTGTTTCTTTTAATATTCTTACACGAATTGATTAAAATCTGTTCATCAGAAAACAATTTTGTCTAAAGTCAAACATCACAAATCGTGTTAATTAATATACCTTATATGGTGATTAATACCTATTAAACAAGCTCACATTGAAAACATCAAATTAAAAACCGTAAAAAGGCAGCAAACCAACATAAACACATGTACAAATAAAAAAATATTTGACAGACATAGAATGTATCATTAAAATTGTTGATTCACTAACTTGATCAATCGAGTCTCTTAGCCGAGGTGGTGAAATTGGTAGACACGCTAGCTTCAGGTGCTAGTGGGGGTAACC
>CAYUAE010000095.1:3747-7705 GCA_964442675.1 uncultured Methylomarinum sp. | reverse complement strand
GTTTTTTAACGGCACAGGAAGAAAGTGATGTTGAAGCCTTGATGCAGTTTTATTTTAAAACCGTGGTCAATATTGAGCAACTCAACGAGATGCTATTACAGTTGTTCAATGAACGCTTTATTCTCAAACATAAAAAACGCAAATTGGTCCCTGTTTCGCAGGCCTTTTCAGTGATCAATGGCTATGTTCAGGTCAATCGCAATAAAGTCTTTGAAGAAAACCCGCTGACCTTGCTGGAGATTTTTTTATTACAACAACAGTTACCTAGTATTAAAGGTATCCGAGCCAGCACTCTGCGTTTAATCCGAAAAAATATTAGTCTCATTGATGACGATTTTCGTCATAACAAAAAAGCCAATCAACTTTTTTTGCGTTTTTTTTCCCAAGGCAAAGGCCTGACACATCAGCTCCGGCGCATGAACCGCTACGGTATTTTAGGCGCCTATCTACCCGAGTTTGCACATATCGTGGCGCGTATGCAATATGACCTGTTTCATATTTATACGACGGATGAACATACGCTTTTTTTGATCCGCAATTTAAGACGTTTTGCGCTGGAAAAGCATAATGATGAATTACCCTTCTGTAATAATATTTTTATGCTGATTCCAAAACCCGAACTGCTGTATCTAGCGGGTTTGTTTCATGATATTGGTAAAGGCCGGAACGGTAATCACTCGATTATCGGTGCAGATATTGCCCGTCAATTTTGCCAACAGCATCAGTTGAGTGAATCTGATACGAATACCATTGTCTGGCTGGTTAAAAGTCATCTGTTGATGTCGATAACCGCACAAAAAAAGGATATCAGTGACCCGGATATCATTTTTGAATTCGCAAGCCAGGTCGGAACCATTAAAAAGCTGAATTATCTGTATTTATTGACTGTCGCCGATATTCGCGCAACCAACCCGGAACTCTGGAATGACTGGAAAGACCACTTGCTTCGCGATTTATATATCGCCACCCACAATGCCTTGCACCGCGGCCTCGACAACCCGGTTGAACGCTCTGAAATTTACCAGCAAAACAGGCAGGAAGCCATAAAAGGTCTGCTGCAAGCAGGCTTTCCAGAGCATAAAATCCAGGCTTGCTGGGAAAATTTTGCGGTGGAAGATGATTATTTCATCCGTTATCCAGCCGAAGAAATCGTCTGGCATACCCTGGCCATCGCTGGCGTCAAAAAGGATGATTTACCCTTGGTTTTACTGCGCCCGCAAACGCAACGCGGCAGTGTGGAAATATTTGTCTATGCACACAACGATAAAGGCATTTTTTCGATCTGCGCCTCAACCCTGGATCAGTTAGGCTTGAATATTCTGGATGCACGCATTATTACGACCACCCATCAGCACGTTTTAAACAGCTTTCAGGTCTTAGAGCAATCTGGCGCCGCGATTGATGATCTTTACCGGGAAACTCAGATCGCTAATACATTGAAAAAAAACCTGCAGCAGAAAAAATTAGTCCCGCCTAACCGTTTTAAACGCCAGTCTCGCCAGGCGCGCTATTTCCCGATAAAAACGCGTATTTCATTTTTACCGGATCGCAGTGATAAATATACCGTCCTGGAAATTGTAACGACCGACCGCAGTGGCTTGTTGACACTGTTTAGCCAGGTATTCATGCAGTTTGGCTTACAAATCCATGATGCTAAAATCACCACAATCGGCAGTCGGGTTGAAGATGTTTTTTATCTGACCGATACAGAAGATCAGCCGATTGTCCGTGAAGATCTCAAACAGGAACTCAGTCAAGCAATTATCACGATGCTGGAGCAACAAAATTAAAGCCTTGTGAAGCCCTCCTTTAACGAATACCCAGGTTAATGGGCAAACCACTTAAATAAAATGGCTCTTGAAAGGAGCTGCATTTGCTTGGCAACGTATGGTTTTTAACGTTATCATGACGCGTGACTAAAGGCATTATGCTGTAACATCGAATCAATAAAATGCAATAAACGCTGATAGGCGCCCTGCTCCAGATCAATATAGCGTAAACCCAGCATACAACGATTGCTAGCGACTCTACGCGAAAAAGTCACATGGCAGCGCGCCTGAATTTGTGTCTTCGAGCCATTTTCATTCGGCAAATCAAGTTCTACAAACAATTCAACAGGCTTGCCATCATCACGCACAAATCGACCATGTGGTGTTACTAAATCACGCTCGATAGTATTGCATTCCATGCAAAGCCCATCACCGGAAATATCACTAACCAATGCCCTGACCTGTACGCCCTCTTCACTCATGACTATCGCAGGTAATCGGGTCGCAACCCGTGGATAAATTCTTCTTTCCATACCTATTCCCCCATTAACTTAAAAACGCCAAGGTATTTAGAAGCCTAGCTGATAAATAGCTTTTTTCAATATAAATATTGACTTAACTGGAACTTATTATGTGATTTATCACTTAAACTACGCTTAAGATGAAGACTAATCATGCTCTTTATCACATAAAAGTGATATCAGCCACGCTTTCTTTCAATACGCTTCTGCCGCACTTTTTGCCATAGCTTTCGGCTATGCGGGTTTTTATTAGAAAGGCGAATCACGCGACGTTTCACCTTGTCTGATGCTTTAAACATCAAGGCTAAGCCGATCAGCATAGTGGGTAAGCCGAAAGGAACCGGCAATGGAAATAGAATCATTCCAATCACAAACAGGACGCTGCCTGAAACCATATAAAGTGATTTTTGCAGCATTTCAGCTCGCTTTTTCGGCTTTTACAGATGTTTTCAACTGTGTCTGCTCCAAAAGTTGAAAACTTTGATCCGACCAATGAATAATCTCCAGTTTTCCTGAAAAATCTTCTACCAGCGCAGTACAGCTTTCCACCCAGTCACCGGTATTGCAATACAACTTGCCAGAATCCATTTTCGTCATGTCGGCATGGTGAATATGTCCACAAATAATACCATCTACCTGTGCTTTATCTGCTTCTAAACTTAAAACATGCTGGTAATTATCAATAACTTGTATAACATTTTTGACTTTATGTTTTAAATAAGCCGACAAAGACCAATATTTAAACCCCAGCATTTTTCGAAAATTGTTGTACCAGCGGTTGATCACTAACAAGATTTCATAGGCTTCACCACCAATATAGGCCAAGCTGCGATTATGACAGACAATGTTATCGAATTCATCACCGTGCAAAACCAGAAAACAACGCTTATCGGCAGTCGTATGGATATGTCTTAACTGAATTTCAATGCCGTTAAATTCTATCCCAGCATGTTTTCGCAAGGCTTCATCATGATTTCCTGGAATATAAATTACTCGTGTGCCTTGCCTGGATTTATTGATGACTCTTTGTACGATATCGCTGTGCAATAACGGCCAATAAAAACCCGACTTAACATTCCAGCTCCACAAGTCGATAATATCGCCGACCAAATACAAGGTATCGCATTCCACATGATCGAGAAAATCACGTAAATATTCCGCCTTGCAGCCTTTTGTACCCAAATGGGTATCCGAAATCCAGACTGTACGATAATGAAGCGTCATTTATCCCCCTTCGAATAAATCTGTAGCTATTAGGTGCCTTAATCAGAAAGGAGATTACGCTTGCTTTATGTCTTCATCATGACAGTCTGATGAACTTTTGATGTCAAAAAAAACCGGCATAATGCCGGTTTTTATGTGAAGTGTTTGGAATAAAGTATTAAGCCATATTATCCAAAATGGCTTTTTTAACCGCATCCAGCGATGCATCTATCGTGACCGGGTGTGTTTCCTTACATTGCATGATGGCGCTATCCGGGTCTTTCAAACCGTTACCGGTCAAAGTACAGACGATAGTACTGCCATCTGCGATTTTACCATTACCGATATCTTGCAACGCACCTGCTAACGACGTGGCTGAAGCCGGCTCACAGAAAATACCTTCATATTGCGACAACATTTTCTGCGCCGCCAAAATCTGTTCATCGGTCATAGCATCAAACCAGC
>CAYUAE010000095.1:0-3647 GCA_964442675.1 uncultured Methylomarinum sp. | reverse complement strand
GACAACATTTTCTGCGCCGCCAAAATCTGTTCATCGGTCATAGCATCAAACCAGCCTCCGGATTCTTTCTGCGCATTCCAGGCTTTATCCCAGGATTGGGGATGACCAATACGGATTGCAGTCGCCACGGTTTCCGGTTCGTCCACCATTTCACCTTTTATAAACGGCGCGGCACCGGCCGCCTGATAACCACACATCACCGGACGACTTTCACAAACGCCATCGGCGGCATATTCGCTATAGCCTTTCCAATAGGCGGTGATATTGCCGGCATTACCAACAGGCAAACAATGATAATCTGGCGCTCTGCCTAATTCATCGACAATTTCAAAGGCTGCGGTTTTCTGGCCTTCGATACGGAACGGATTGATAGAGTTGACAATCGTGACCGGTGCATGGTCGGCAACTTCTTTAACCAACGACATACCGGCATCAAAATTACCGTTAATCTGGATAATTTCAGCACCATACATCAAAGTCTGTGCCAGTTTACCGAGCGCGATTTTCCCTTCTGGAATCAACACAAAGGCTTTGATACCGGCGCGCACGGCGTAAGCTGCAGCAGCCGCCGAAGTGTTGCCGGTCGAGGCGCAGATAATGGCCTGACTGCCGTCTTCAACCGCTTTGGTGACGGCCATGGTCATGCCGCGGTCTTTGAATGAACCGGTCGGATTCAAGCCTTCGTATTTGACATAAATATCCACATCCTTACCTATCAGACGCGGGATATTCTGTAATTGAATCAGCGGCGTATTACCTTCACCCAGACTGATGAAGCGTGTACTGGATGCAACCGGTAAGCGATCTTGATAACGGGCGATCAACCCTGTGTAACGTGTTTGTGTTGTCATGTTATTTCAATGTTTCCAGACGAATGCGGCTGATAGAGCCTGTGACAGAGGATAATGCTTCAATCTCGCCGATTGCCGCATTCATTTCTTTTTCTTGAGTGCGCTGCGTCAATAAAATCAATGGCAGCAGGGTTTCATTTTGTTTGGGTTCTTTTTGAATCAACGCTTCGATACTGATTTGATGGGTTGCCAAAATTCGGGCAATATCAGCTAAAACACCGGGCTTGTCTTCCACTGTCAACCGTAAATAATACGCCGTTTCAACATCATCGGCAGACAACAATGGAATATCGACCAGTGCATCGGCCTGAAAAGCCAGATGCGGTACCCGGTTTTCAGGGTCGCTGGTCATCGCTCTGACGACATCGACAACATCGGCTACGACCGCTGACGCTGTCGGCTCTGCGCCTGCACCGGCACCATAATACAAGGTTGGCCCTACAGCATCGCCTTTAACCAACACGGCATTCATCACCCCATCGACATTGGCAATCAGTCGGCGCTCTGGAATCAGCGTCGGATGCACACGTAATTCAATACCCTTGCCGGTTTTACGGGCAATGCCGAGGTGTTTGATGCGATAGCCCAGTTCTTCGGCATATTCCACATCTTCCCGGGTAATCCCGGTAATCCCCTCGGTATAAGCCTTTTCAAATTGCAGCGGAATACCAAATGCAATCGAGGCCAGAATGGTCAATTTATGCGCCGCATCGATGCCTTCCACATCGAAAGTTGGATCGGCTTCGGCATAGCCTAAGGCCTGTGCTTCAGCCAATACATCGGCAAAATCACGACCTTTGTCGCGCATTTCAGTCAAAATAAAATTACCGGTGCCATTGATAATTCCCGCCAGCCATTCAATCTGATTACCAGCAAGGCCTTCCCGGATAGCTTTGATGACAGGAATGCCTCCGGCAACGGCGGCCTCAAACAAAACCATGACACCTTTCTCGCTGGCACACTCAAAAATCTCGTTACCGTGCAACGCGATTAAAGCCTTGTTAGCCGTGACGACATGCTTACCGTTTTCGATAGCCTGAATAACCAGGTCTTTAGCCAGCGTATCGCCGCCAATCAATTCCAGCACGACATCGATTTCAGGGTCGTTAACAATTTCGAAAGGATCCGTTGTCAGTGCAATATCACGGGTATCGCAAATACGCTCACGCTCCAGCGTTCTGGCCGAAGCTCGGGTGACAATAATTTTTCGCCCAGCCCTGCGGGAAATTTCTTCTGCATTCCGTTTCAGTACATTGACAGTACCCCCGCCAACTGTTCCCAGCCCTAAAATGCCTATGTTTACCGGTTTCAAATGTAACTCCTGACAATCAAGTAATCTTGGCCGTGTATTATACAACGTTGTCTTTCTTCAGCATATTACGAATACCACGCAAAGCCTGACGGGTGCGATGCTCGTTTTCAATCAGACTGAACCGGACATGGTCATCACCATGCTGGCCAAATCCAATCCCCGGCGACACCGCAACCTTGGCGTCTATAATCATTTTTTTACAAAATTCGACCGATTTCATATCACGATACGGCTCCGGGATCGGCGCCCAGACGAACATGGTCGCTTTTGGTTTTTCCACTGTCCAGCCCATGGCATTGAGTCCATCGCATAACACATCGCGGCGGCGTTTATACATGGCGCAGATTTCGGCAACGCAATCCTGCGGCCCTTCCAGCGCGGTAATCGCAGCGACCTGAATCGGCGTAAATGTGCCGTAATCCATATAGGATTTAATCCGCGTCAATGCCGCAACCAGGGTTGGATTGCCACACATAAAGCCCACTCGCCAGCCGGGCATGTTGTAGCTTTTTGACAATGAGAAAAATTCGACCGCAATATCTTTAGCGCCTTCAACTTGCAGAATGGACGGCGCTTTGTAACCATCGAACACAATATCGGCATAGGCAATATCATGCACCACCCAGATATTATGCTCTTTAGCAATGGCGACGACTTTTTCAAAAAAATCCAGTTCGATACACTGAGTGGTTGGATTGGCCGGAAAATTCAAAATCAACATCTTAGGTTTAGGCCAGGAGTCGATAATCGCTTTTTGCAATTCTTCGAAAAAATCGACACCGGGCACTAGCGGCACATGTCGCAAATCGGCGCCAGCGATCACCACGCCATAGGGGTGAATCGGATAAGCCGGATTGGGAACCAAAACCACATCGCCCGGCCCTAATGTCGCCAACGCCAAATGCGCCAGACCTTCTTTTGAACCAATCGTGACAATCGCTTCCGTTTCAGGGTCCAGGCTGACATCGTAACGCTCCTGATACCAGTTACAAATGGCGCGGCGCAACCGTGGAATCCCTTTTGACACGGAGTAACGATGGGTATCACCCCGTTGTGCCGCTTCGACTAATTTGTCGATAATATGTTTGGGTGTGGGCTGATCAGGATTACCCATACCAAAATCAATAATATCTTCACCTGCGGCGCGCGATTTGGCTTTTAATTCATTGACAATGTTAAAAACATAGGGAGGCAAGCGTTTGATGCGATCAAATTCTTCCATTCAGGGCTCTTTGGGCTAAATGTTGGCAAACTTCTTAAAGTACTAAGGTTGCTTAATATTGTCAATACAAGCCTTTAAAAACAGCATCGCCGTAACCGTTCAGTCCCTCCGCTGTTTTTGACCCCTCACCCTGGCCTCTCCCGATGGGAGAGACCAGGGTGAGGGGGAGGAACTGAACGGTTACGTATCGCCTGTTACTGACTGATATTACTGTCCAAACACATCGGCGCCTTCTGGAACCACAAAATCAAAGACCCCTTCA
>CAYUAE010000094.1:0-7765 GCA_964442675.1 uncultured Methylomarinum sp. | reverse complement strand
GCTTTTAGGGTCGAAATGTTTGTCGTCAGGGTCAAAAGCGGTAAAGTCGGGGTAGCCTTCTTTTACCACTTCCATGATGCCTACAATGCCGGGTTCTTTGCAATTTGAATGGTAAAAAAAGACCTGGTCACCGACTTTCATTTGGTCACGCATCATGTTTCGTGCTTGATAATTGCGTACGCCATCCCAGTGTTCAGTCTGATCAGGCATATTTTGCAGATCATCAATGCCAAATTCGGAGGGTTCGGACTTCATGAGCCAGTAGTTCATTGTTGATATACCACCATATTTTTGTAATGATTCTATTTTAAAAGGTTCAATTGATTGAAATATTAATGAAATGTACTGTTTTTTGCCGACCTTGTTGCATACATATTCTTATGGAACAAGGCCGTTTGGGTTTTTCAATGTGGCTCAATTTATGATTAAAGTATCGTCATAAAAAACAACTTCACCGGTACTGATATTATGATGGCCGCCGATAATACCGATTTCTCCCTTGTCGATCATGTCCTTTAAAATCGGGCTGTTTTCCATAATGGCATGGACAGTTCGTTTGACATTAATGGTGGCGACTTTTTCCACAAATTCTTCATTGTTTGAGTTGCGGTTTTCGGTGATTGTTTTTTCAGCATTAACGGCCGGTTGCAATTTATTTAACAGAGCGGTCAGGTTGCCCATTTCGACGTGATCGCATGCCCCTTTTACCGCGCCGCATTTGCTATGGCCTAAAACCACGATTATTTTTGAGCCGGCAACCTTACAGCCAAACTCCATGCTGCCCAGAATATCCTCATTGATAATATTTCCGGCAATGCGTATGCTGAAAATATCACCTAAGCCCTGATCAAAAATCAATTCGGCCGATGTGCGCGAATCAATACAGCTCAAGATAACTGCAAAAGGATGTTGTCCATCTGATGTTTCATTGGCCTGCTGCAACAGGTTGCGGTTGACTTTCAGGTTGTTGATAAAACGCTTGTTGCCTTGTTTCAACAGATCTATGGCCATCGCCGGCGTAATTGCAGCTTGCATTTCTTTGGTCAAAGTTTTCATTTTTTATATCCTATACGTTAACGGGTTCAATGAGGTTGATTGTTTCAATAGTTATATTTTTGTTTTTTGCGTTTTGTTCAAAGTTTTTTATGATTTCAATCACGTCATAATCGATCGATTTGGTTTTTGAGGCATCAATAATGACTTTTGAGCCACTGGGTATATTGTTTAAAGCATTTAAAATGTTTGCCTTGTTAAAAAATGACACTTCTTCCGCTAAAACCAAGTGATGAATACGCTGGCCATGTTCTGAACTGATGATATCTTTCATATAGTGTGAGTTTCGATAGCTGTGATATAAGGTATAAAAAATCGCAAATACCATGCCGATTGTGATGCCTACCAACAAATCAGTCAGCAAAATGCCGATAACTGTTGCTATAAACGGAATAAATTGATCTGATCCTAAGCGGAACATTTGTTTGAACAGAGCAGGTTTGGCTAATTTATAGCCAACGACCAGTAAAATAGCTGCGAGGCTTGCCAGCGGTATCATATTCAGCCATTCAGCAATGGTCAGCACACTGATTAACAAAAATACCCCATGGAGAATGGCCGAGAGCTTGCTTTTGCCGCCAAAGGCAATGTTGGCCGAGCTACGAACAATAACCTGGGTAATCGGTAAACCACCTATCAAGCCAGACACAATATTGCCTAAGCCCTGAGCTTTTAATTCCCGATTGGTCGGTGTCACTCTTTTCTCAGGGTCCAGCTTGTCAGTGGCTTCAACACATAATAATGTTTCAAGACTGGCGACAATCGCGATAACCAGCGCAATTTTCCAGACCTGAATATTTCCCAGAGCCGACATATCAGGAAAGGTGAACTGATTGAAAAAGTCACCTAAGCCATCAGGGACAGGAAGGTTGACAACCTGGTCAGGCGCCAGACTGAAGTTCAGGTAACCGTTTTGAAAGGCCATGTTGAGCAGAATCCCCAGCACAACAACGACAATAGGACCTTGTAAAACCTGGAATACTTTATGTTTCTTAGATAAAAATGTTTCCCAAAGGATAAGAATGAAGAGCGAAATCGCAGAAATCAGGACGGCGCTGCTTGATAAAGCTTCAAATGCACTGATAAGGGAGGAAAAGGTGTTCTCGCCATCAAATTGAAAGAACTCGAAATCACCTTCCATATCTTTGTCATAGCCTAAAGCATGGGGAATTTGTTTTAAAATAATCAACAAACCAATACCGGTTAACATGCCTTTAATAACCGAAGAAGGAAAAAAATAGGCAATAAAACCAGCTTTGGCAAACCCCATGACAAGTTGAATCAGGCCGGCTAAAACAACGGTTGTCAAAAATATGGGCCAGGAGCCCAGTGTTGTGATGGCGGAGGCGACAATGACGGCCAGGCCGGCAGCTGGTCCGCTGACGCCCAGTGTTGAACCGCTGGCAATGCCGACAACAATGCCGCCGACGATGCCGGCAATGATGCCAGAGAATAAAGGGGCGCCAGAGGCCAAGGCAATGCCGAGACATAAAGGCAGCGCCACAAAAAACACCACAATACTGGCGGGTAAATCATGTTTAAGCTGTTTGAGCATAGTTTTCTCCAAAATTCGGTAGGCTGCAAAGTAATGCTATCTATGAATGATAGTAATGCTATCATGTATGCGTGTAAAGCATTTTTTTGAATTGAAGAATATGCTCGGTATTCTGAGGTGCTGGATAAAGATTTGATCAATACAGGCGAAATGATGAACGTACAGTTACAAATAAAAATGAATGAGAAATTATTTCTCAAAAACCCGGAACAATCCGAACTAGGTCGAAAAATAATCACCCATAGCATTGAGTTGATTCATCAAAACGGCTTTGAGAATTTCACATTTAAAAAACTGGCGAATGCGATAGGGTCGACAGAGGCGAGCGTTTATCGATATTTTGAAAATAAACACAAGTTACTGATTTATCTGGCGGCATGGTATTGGAGCTGGCTGACATTTCAAGTGAGCTTCCAGAGCCAGAATATTGATGATCCCGACGTTAAACTGAAAAAGGTCATCAAACTGCTGGCGAGTACCGTCGAAGACGATATCAGAACCGAGCATATTGACGAAAATATGTTACATCAGGTTATTATTACCGAAGGTTCTAAGACATATCTGACCCGGAATGTCTCTGAAGATAATAAACAGCAATTGTTCAAACCCTATAAAGATCTTTGCGCGCTTATCGGCACGATGATTTTAGAATGCAATCCGGACTATAAATATCCAAAATCATTAGCCTCGACAATCATTGAAATGGCACACTTTCAGAATTTTTTTATGAATAACTTACCGTCATTGACCGATTTTAGCGGTCATAAAGATGAGTCGGAAATCATGGCATTTTTAGAAGACCTGGTGTTTTCAAGCATCAGGCGGCCTGACATAAATCAGCCTGAACGGAAATAAATCATGATTTCAATCAAACAACTGTATTATGCCCGGGCTGTCGAAGAAACACTGCATTTTAAAAAGGCTGCCGAGCGCTGTCATATCAGCCAATCCGCGCTGAGTACGGCCTTGAGCGAACTGGAAAAACAGCTCGGCGTGCAGATTTTTGAGCGGGATAACAAAAAAGTGCTGGTGACGCCGGTGGGAAAGCAGGTGTTGGAGCAGGCCCGCGCTATTTTATTGCAGGTGGAAGATTTACAGCACTTTGCCGAAACTCAAAAATCGCCGCTCAGTTATCCATTGTCGATTGGAATGATACCGACGGTGGCGCCTTATATTTTGCCGAGGTTATTGCCGGTTGTGCATCAGCATTATCCCGAGGCACAACTGGATATCGAAGAAAACCAATCCCATGTTCTGGTTGAAAAGGTCAGGAAAGGCGAGCTCGATAGCGCAATATTAGCACTGCCTTTTCCTTGTGATGGCCTGCTGACCTTGCCTTTCTGGTCGGAAGATTTTTACTGGATTACGCAAAAGGGCAGTGAATATTCCGAGCAGCAGGAAATCAACAGCGAAACATTGAAAAACTGTAATCTGCTGTTGCTAAAAGAAGGGCATTGTCTGAAAGATCATGTGCTGAGCGCGTGTAAAAGAACCGAGCAGACGGAAAATCAACGGTTTAGTGCAACGAGTCTGGCGACCTTAATCGAAATGGTCGCCAGCGGTTTGGGCACCACCCTGGTGCCGGAACTGGCTTTGGAGCAACTGATGACTCAGTATCCCATGCTGGCGGCAGTGCATCTTGATGAGCCGGGCCCGCATAGACAGCTGGCATTTATTATGCGGCCAAATTTTAATCGGTTTTCAAGTATCGAAGCGCTGATGACTGTTTGCAAGGCGGCATTGCCGCATGGTTCAGAATAATTGAACCTGAACTTCGGTTTATTCAAATATATTGTTCATGACCTCAGCGGTATATTGTACCTCGTCGTAATCAATATCCCTGGAGGACAGGACCATGTTAAAACGCAATACATCAAAAATAGCAGTTGCCATCGCGATTGCCTTATCATCACAGGCGGCTTTTGCCGATAATTCGCTGAAGTCACCAAAATTCTGGTGGCCGGATCAACTTAATTTAAGTCCACTGCGTCAGCATGCCGCAGAATCAAACCCATTGGGCGCTGATTTTAATTATGCCCAAGCCTTTAAAACGCTGGATTTGGCCAAGGTAAAACAAGATATCAAGAAAGTGCTGACCACCTCGCAAGACTGGTGGCCGGCTGATTATGGCAATTATGGCCCTTTCTTTATCCGTATGGCCTGGCATAGTGCCGGTGTTTACCGTATTTTTGATGGACGCGGTGGCGCTGCAGGGGGACAGCAACGCTTCGAGCCTTTAAACAGCTGGCCGGATAATGCGAATTTGGATAAAGCGCGCCGTTTACTCTGGCCTGTCAAACAAAAATACGGACGTAAACTGTCCTGGGCGGATTTAATGGTGCTGGCTGGAAATGTTTCTCTGGAGTCAATGGGCTTTAAAACCATAGGTTTTGCCGGTGGTCGGGAAGATGACTGGGAGCCGGAAATGGTCAATTGGGGCGAGGAGAAAAAATTTCTGTCAGATGCCAAGCGCTATCATGGCGACAGACAATTGAAAAAACCACTGGCTGCCGTACAAATGGGGCTGATTTATGTCAATCCGGAAGGCCCGGGCGGTAAACCTGATCCGCTGCTGGCGGCGCAAGATATTCGCGTTACATTCGGACGCATGGGGATGAATGATGAAGAAACCGTCGCCTTGATTGCAGGCGGGCATAGCTTTGGTAAAACCCACGGGGCGCATAAACCGGATGAGTGCATCGGCCCGCCGCCAGCCGGGGCAGGGCTTGAGGAGCAAGGTTTTGGCTGGAAGAATAAATGCGGCACCGGACATGGCGCCGATACTGTGACCAGCGGCCTGGAAGGGGCGTGGACCATTACCCCGACAGCCTGGAGTATGAATTTTCTGCAAAACCTGTTTGGGTTTGAGTGGGTTCAGACCCGCAGTCCGGCTGGCGCCATACAATGGATACCTAAAAATGCAGATCAGGTTCAATTCGTACCCGATGCCCATGATCCTTCCAAGCGTCATGCGCCGATTATGTTGACGACCGACCTGGCTTTGAAATTTGATCCGAGCTATAAAGAAATTGCCCAGCGTTTTCTGGATAACCCGGCACAGTTCGATCAGGCTTTTGCCAGAGCCTGGTTTAAATTGACGCATCGCGATATGGGGCCACGCGCACGCTATGTTGGCACAGATGTACCAAAAGAAAGCTTTATCTGGCAGGACCCGATTCCTGAGCTTGATTATGAACCGATTGATGAAAATGATATTGCCGCATTGAAGGCGGATATTCTGGATTCAGGTTTAACCGTTCCGCAGCTGATTAAAACAGCATGGGCGGCGGCTGCAAGCTTCCGGAGTACCGATATGCGCGGCGGCGCCAATGGTGCGCGGATTCGTCTGGCGCCACAGAAAGACTGGCCGGTAAACAATCCTGAAGAATTGGCAAAGGTCTTGAATACGCTGGAGTCCATCCAAAAAACATTTAACCGGCAGGCCGCAGAAGGCTCGGGATTTAGCTTTTTCGGCTCCGAACCAAGTCAAAAACGGGTTTCGTTAGCTGACCTGATTGTTTTAGGCGGTGCTGCCGCGCTGGAAAAAGCGGCGAAAGACGCAGGTTATGACATTAATGTACCTTTCACGCCAGGGCGTGCCGATGCCAGTCAGGAGCAAACCGATGTTCAGTCATTTGCAGTGCTGGAGCCTAAGGCCGATGGCTTCAGGAATTATTACAGCGAAGAAAGCAGCGCTTCACCCATTGAGGCCCTGATCGAAAGAGCGGATTTTCTGAATCTGACGGTGCCGGAAATGACCGTTTTGGTGGGCGGTATGCGGGCCTTAAATGCCAATGCAGACGGTTCCTCGCATGGCATATTGACTGCGAAGCCGGGTGTGTTGACGAATGATTTCTTCGTTAATTTGCTGGATATGTCCACGCGCTGGGAGAAGTCGGCCGATAATGCGGGCGTTTACCGCGGACTTGACCGCAAAACCAATCAGCTCAAGTGGACGGCAACACCGGTGGACCTGGTATTTGGCTCTAATTCAGAACTGCGTGCGGTTGCTGAAGTGTATGCAGCCGATGATGCCAGGCAGAAGTTTGTGAATGACTTCGTCAAGGCCTGGGTTAAGGTGATGCGCCTGGATCGTTTCGATTTGGCTGCCAGATAACACAGCGGGACGAATCAGGCAGGAGTGCTGTGTAATAATACAGTACTCCTGCCGCTTGTTAAATTATTGCAGCAATATCGTGGCGCTGATCAGCAGGGCGCTGCAAATGATGGCCAGCAATGTGCTGCTGTGGTTGGATTCAACCTGGCGGCGCAGCTGTTCGATTTCACGATGGCTGTCTTCCAGTTGTCGGCGCGACTGTGTGGCGCTGTCTAAAGCCTGGAAAACCAGAGTGGGAAGCTCAGGTAGGTGTTCTGCAATTTCAGGGAACTGATCCATGGCTTTTTGCAGCTTGGCTTTAGGCCCCATGCGCTCTTTAAACCAGTTTTCCAGAAAGGGTTTGGCGGTTTGCCATAAATCCAGCTCAGGATAAAGCTGTCTGCCTAAGCCTTCGATATTCAACAAGGTTTTTTGCAGCAATACCAGTTGTGGCTGTACGACCATATCAAAACGGCGAGCGGTCTGGAACAGGCGCAGTAACAACAGGCCGAACGAAATATCCTTCAAGGGTTTGTCGAAAATAGGTTCACAAACACTGCGAATGGCCGCTTCAAATTCTTCGACCCGCGTCGTGCGCGGCACCCAGCCGGATTCGATATGCATTTGGGCGACACGTTGATAATCGCGGTTGAAAAAAGCGAGAAAATTTTCGGCCAGATAGCGCTGATCTGATGGCGATAGTGTGCCGACGATGCCAAAATCCACCGCCAGATATTTGGCGGGTAGTTCGACAAAAATATTTCCAGGGTGCATATCGGCATGGAAAAAATTATCTCGAAACACCTGGGTGAAAAAAATCTCTACGCCGCGTTCGGCCAGTAATTTAAAATCAGCGCCGCCAGCTTTGAGTTGTTCGACTTCGCCGACCGGAATCCCGTAAATACGCTCCATGACCAGCACTTTCTGGCGGGTCAGAGGCCAGTGAATTTCCGGTACATATAAGGCGTCGGAATGTTCGAAATTACGGCGTATTTTGCTGGCGTTGGACAAAAATTTTATGAATCATAATCCGCAAAACCCGAAGTGGCTGAACCGCGACA
>CAYUAE010000093.1:0-7951 GCA_964442675.1 uncultured Methylomarinum sp. | reverse complement strand
AAAAAACGCCGCTATAGCAATAAGCGCGGCTGGGCGACAATTCAACGCGCGGAGAGTATAAACAGAATGCATGAAACAGAAGACAGGCGACAAACACAAGCGGCCGTGTTTATGGACAGGGATGGCACGATAAATATCGAGAAAAATTATCTGCATAAAATTGACGACTGGGAATGGATTCCAGGCGCGGTAGAGGCGATCAGACGCATCAATCAAATGGGCTTTAAAGCCGTGGTGGTCAGCAACCAGGCCGGCGTCGCTCGCGGTTATTATGACAGCGCGGCGGTTGAAACCTTGCATAACGCTGTCGATGCGCTACTGACAAAGGCCAATGCGCATATTGATGGCTATTATTTTTGCCCGCATCATCCCGATTTTGGCTCAATGCAATCATGTTCGTGCCGGAAACCGGAACCCGGCATGTTACTGGCCGCCAGCCAGGACTTGAATATTGATTTAAGCCGATCCTATTTAATCGGCGATAAACTCTCCGATATTGAAGCGGCACTTGCCTGTGGCGTAACCCCCTTGCTGGTACGTACCGGCTACGGTGCTGAAGAAATTGCGCGCTGCCCACCGCAGGTAACAATTTGTGATGATATTTCAGACGCAGTCAGTTTCATTGAAAAGGCTGAAAAAGCTTCTCGTTTCGCTGATAGTTGACATTGCACAAATCAGACAAGACAATGCCTTGAGATATAACAGGACAAAGCCATGAGTGAAGAAATCGACGATGAGAGCAGTGAACAGCTGAAGCAGGCTGTGTTCGAGACTATTTTCAAACAATCTCGCTTTGGCGTGCGCGATGGTTTGAATGAATATGATGAAGATTACACCACATTCAACGATTTAGGTGATTTGATTCCAACTGAAATGCAACTGGCCATGGCGCGGCTGGAAACACAAACGAACGATCAAGACACAGCCTTATCTGCTACTGAAACAGCCCTGCCCCGCACCCGACAAAGCTGAAATGGAAGCCGAATATATTCAGTATCACAGCCAGAATCGCTTATTGATTATCGGCCCCGAACCGGCGTTTGATCAGTTACCCGTAACGCTGGCTGCCGACTTCAAGTTGTTCTGGCTGACAGATGCCACCTCCGCAAGCAAAGCCGGAACGGAAATACTCGCCCTTACAGCCGATGAAAACTTAAGCGGTTTTCTGGGTAATTTCAAATTAAAAAACCACCCACATCATCAATTTGACCTGGTTCTGGACTTTCAGGCGTCGCCGGCTATTGCCAGCCCCATTCCGCCTTTTGGCTATTACTCCGTAGCTGACGCAAACCGACTCGATGCCGCACTGGCCGAATTACCCGACATGACCGGCCAGTTCGACAAACCTAAATATTTTGCGCTGGACACAACACATTGTGCGCATCAGAACAACCACATCACCGGCTGCCATCGCTGTATTGATGTCTGTGCGACCGAGGCCATTACCTCGGAACACGGTCAGATTCAGGTCAATCCTTATTTATGTCAGGGCTGTGGCGATTGCAGTAGCGTTTGCCCCAGCGGTGCTATTCGTTATCAATACCCCGATCTTAAAACTCGCCTGACGGCCATTAAAACAGTCTTGGCCGAAGCCGGTGCCGGCGTCGATAAAGCCCTTGTATTACACCAAGACGAATGCCCGGAAGATTTACCCGATTATGCTATTCCTTTTCAGCTTGAAGCCCTGGGTGTGGCCGACCTGGCATTGTGTCTGAACGCAATCGCCTTTGGCGCCAATCAGGTTATAGTGTGGCCCCCTGCCGAATTGACCCTGCAAACCCGACATACGCTGGACGATGTCATCGAACAGGGTAATCAGCTTTTGGCCGCATTGGGCCTGGGTGATAATCGCATCCAAATCACATCCCGGACCGATTTCAACATACTGCCACCACATGCCATCGAACCTGCACCGTACCAGCCAGAAGACGATAAACGCCGCGCCATTCGCATGGCGACCGAGCATATCGGTCAATTTTCCAACACAAGCCCGGACGCCTGTGCACTCCCTGCCTCAGCATACTTCGGGACGCTGCATATCAATATCAACAGCTGCACCTTATGTCTGTCCTGTGTCAGCATTTGTCCCGCCCAGGCACTGCAATCCGGCCAGGATTTGCCGCAACTGAAGTTAATTGAAGCTAACTGTCTGCAGTGCCGCTTATGCCAGACAGCCTGCCCGGAACAGGCCATAACACTTGAACCGCGTTATTTATTCGACAGCGCAGAAGCTAAAAAGCCCCGTTTACTGCATGAAGAAAAACCTTTTTTATGCATCAATTGCCAAAAGCCTTTTGCCAGTGCCAGCATGATCAGCAGCATTATTCAAAAACTGCAGCATCATCCGATGTTTCAAGGCGAGCGCAAACAACAATTGCTGCTTTGTGAAGACTGCAAAATTGCTGCCCATTTCAATCAATCCGACGCATGAACGACGAAGAACGCCTGTTTTTCTATCAGTTATTGGCCCGCCTGTTTCGTGCCGCGCCCGATCAGGCTTTATTGAATCTAATCGCCCGGCTTGAAATCAATGACGGTGACGATGCTTTCAGCCAGGCACTATTCGCCTTGATTTCCGAAGCTAAAACGGCCAATGCTGAACAGATCGATGATGATTTCCACGTTTTATTTATCGGCCTGGGACGCGGAGAACTGGTGCCTTATTTATCCTGGTACCAAACCGGCTTCTTGATGGAAAAGCCTTTAGCCATCTTACGCCAACACTTAAAACAACTGGGCATTCGGCGCCAGACAAATAACTGTGAGCCTGAAGACCATATCAGCGCAATCTGTGAAGTCATGGCGTTGTTAATTCAAGACCAAAGTGCGCAACAGAGCATTTTTTTCCAGAATGCAATTGCGCCATGGTTTAAGCGTTTTTTCAGCGATCTAAAAATCAGTACAACTGGCATTTTTTACCCGATAGTGGCAGAATTGGGACTGGCCTTTATTACGCTTGAGGCTCGGTCGTTATCCATACCCTACGCAGGAGAAGCTGATGCAAACTGACAATCATCGTCGCCAGTTTTTTAAAACCCTGATCGGCACAGGTGCTGCAGCCAGCGTGCTTACATTGGCCTCGTGCACGGAAAAAAACAAATCCAATCCGCCTGCCCGAACAACGTCATCGCGCGGCTATCATGAAACCCAGCATATCCGTGACTACTATAATACAATCAACTCCTAACGGCTGTCTGCCACCTGCAAGGTATTGGTATGAAACTCATCAAACGTTCGGCTTCCGTTGAAAACAGATCTGTAAACACGCTCAACCGCAGAACCTTTTTAAAACACAGTTCGCTGGCGGCCGGGGGCGCTGCATTGAGCAGTCAATTACCCTTCACCTTGATGGAAAAGGCCGAAGCGGCCGAGCAGTCTGAGCAAATATCTGCAGATATTAAAACCATTCGTTCCGTCTGCACCCATTGTTCGGTCGGTTGCGGCGTGATCGCTGAAGTCGAAAATGGTGTATGGGTCGGCCAGGAACCGGCATTCGACCACCCCTTCAATCTTGGTGCCCATTGCGCGAAAGGCGCCGCTGTACGGGAACATGGTCACGGCGAACGTCGCCTCAAATATCCGATGAAACGTGTGGATGGCCGGTGGAAACGCATTGACTGGCAGCAGGCGATTGATGAAATCGGCGATAAAATACTGGCCATCCGACAACAATCCGGCCCTGATTCTGTCTACTGGCTCGGCTCATCCAAGCATAATAACGAACAAAGCTATTTATTCCGTAAATTCGCGGCCTTCTGGGGGTCTAATAACATCGACCACCAGGCCCGCATCTGCCATTCCACCACCGTTGCCGGCGTCGCCAACACCTGGGGCTATGGTGCGATGACCAATTCCTTCAATGATATTCACAACAGCAAGGCTATCCTGATTATTGGGGGCAATCCGGCCGAGGCGCATCCGGTTTCCATGCAGCATATCTTTAAAGCCAAAGAACGCGGCGCACCATTGATTGTGATCGACCCACGTTTTACCCGTACCGCCGCCCATGCAAACCAGCATATCAGGCTGCGTCCAGGCACCGATGTGCCGTTAATTTGGGGTATGTTATGGCATATTTTTGAAAACGGCTGGGAAGATAAAAATTTTATTCAGCAGCGCGTCTATGGCATGGACGCAATTCGTAAGGAAGTTGCCGAATGGACACCGGACAAAGTCGAACAAGTCACCGGCGTACCGGAAGCCGAGGTTTTTCAGGCCGCCAAAACCATGGCAACACACCGTCCCGGCACCTTCATCTGGTGTATGGGCGGCACCCAGCACACCATTGGCAATAATAACACCCGTGCCTACTGTATTTTTCAACTGGCACTGGGCAATATGGGGATAGCTGGCGGCGGCACCAATATTTTCCGTGGCCATGACAATGTTCAGGGCGCAACCGATTTGGGCCCGAATGCGCATACCTTGCCGGCTTATTATGGCCTGACCGAAGCGGCCTGGAAACATTGGGCTCGCGTGTGGGATGTCGATTATAACTGGCTGTCCGAGCGTTTCGACCCGGCCTTGTACGATGATGGCGCGGGGGGTAAAAAACGTACCATGAACATGAGCGGCATTCCAGTTTCGCGCTGGATCGATGGCGTGCTGGAAAAGCCCGAACTGATCGCACAAAAAGATAATATCCGCGCCATGGTGTTTTGGGGCCATGCTCCGAACAGCCAGACCCGCTCGCCGGAAATGAAACAGGCGATGGAAAAACTCGACCTGCTGGTCGTGATAGACCCCTATCCCAGCAACAGTGCGGTGCTGCATGACCGGCAGGACAATACCTATTTATTGCCCGCCTGCACCCAGTTTGAAACTTACGGCTCACTGACCTCATCCAATCGCTCCCTGCAATGGCGCGACCAGGTGATCGAGCCGCTGTTTGAATCCCGCCCCGATCATCAGATTTTGTATCAGTTTGCGGAAAAACTGGGCTTTGCCGAACCCATGTTCAAGCATATCCAGGTTGAAGACTCGATACCCTCGATTGAAGACATTACCCGCGAATTCAACCGCGGGGCCTGGACGATAGGCTATACCGGACAAAGTGTCGAGCGCATCAAAAAACATCAGCAAAACTGGCATACCTTTAATACCACAACACTGAAAGCCGAAGGCGGCCCCTGTGATGGTGAATATTTTGGCCTGCCGTGGCCCTGTTGGGGCACGCCGGAACAAAAGCATCCAGGCACGCCATTGTTATACGACACCAGCAAACCCGTGGCTGAAGGTGGGCTGACGTTCCGCGCCCGTTTTGGTATAGAACGTGATGGCGTCAGCCTGCTGGCAGAAGACTCTTACAGCAAAGGCTCTGAAATCAAACAAGGCTATCCCGAATTCAGTGCCGATTTATTAAAACAACTCGGCTGGTGGGATGATTTAACGGCATCCGAAAAACAGCTGGCCGATGGCAAAAACTGGAAAACCGATCTTTCCGGCGGTATTCAGCGCGTCGCCATCAAACATGGTTGCGCACCCTTTGGCAATGCCAAGGCGCGTTGTATCGTCTGGCAATTCCCTGATCCGGTGCCGATCCACCGTGAACCGTTGTACAGCAATCGCCGCGATATGGTAAAAGCATTTCCAACCTATAAGGATCGCAAAAGTTTTTACCGTCTGCCTACCCGTTATGCGTCAATACAAAAAATCGATTATAGCCAGGATTATCCCTTGACTATGACCAGTGGCCGCCTGGTCGAATACGAAGGTGGCGGCGAGGAAACCCGCTCCAATCCATGGCTGGCGGAACTGCAACAACAGATGTTTGTCGAAATCCATCCGGCCGATGCCAACAATGCCGGAGTCAGACATGGCGAACAGGTGTGGGTGGAAGGGCCAGAAGGCGGTCGGATCAAAGTTATGGCGTTCATAACCGAGCGAGTCGGCCGAGGCCTGGTGTTTATGCCCTTTCATTTTGCCGGCCACTATCAGGGCCAGAGCCTGGCGGATAAATATCCTGAAGGAACAGTGCCTTATGTTCTCGGTGAATCCTGCAATACCGTGTTTACGTATGGTTATGATTCAGTAACCGCGATGCAGGAAACTAAAGTTTCTTTATGCCGTTTGCGCAAAGCCTAGGAGCCTATAAATGGCCAGAATGAAATTTATTTGTGATGATGACCGCTGTATCGAATGCAATGCCTGCATCACCGCCTGTAAAAACGAACACGAAGTGCCTTGGGGCGTCAATCGTCGGCGTGTCGTCACGCTGAATGATGGGCAGGCCGGCGAAACCAGTATTTCAGTCGCCTGCATGCATTGCTCCGACGCGCCCTGCGCTCAAGTCTGTCCGGTCGATTGTTTTTATACCACTTCAGACGGCGTGGTTTTACATGATAAAGACCTCTGCATTGGCTGCGGTTATTGTTTTTACGCCTGTCCATTTGGTGCACCTCAGTTTCCACAGGATGGCGCTTTCGGTAATCGTGGCAAAATGGATAAATGCACCTTTTGCGCGGGCGGACCTGAGGAAGATTTTTCCGCAGCTGAATTTGAAAAATATGGCCGTAACCGGCTGGCCGAAGGCAAATTACCGCTTTGTGCCGAAATGTGTTCGACCAAGGCGCTACTCGCAGGTGATGGTGATGTGATTGCCAAGCTGTTCTCGCAACGTGCCGTTCAGCGTCAGTTACATCAGGAAGAACCCGATAACTCAACCAGCGGCCCGAAACTCTGGGGCTGGAAAACAGCCTATAAAGACTGATTATGTTCCGTTTATTCCCTTTTTTACTGTTACTCAGCACTCAGGTCCTGGCCGATGAACGCACGTTCTGGCGACAGGCGCGTGAAGGCATCGAAGGTTACTCGGCTGTCGTGGGTATTGAGACAAATAAGTTAATCCAGGCCAGTGGCACACAATGGCTTTATATCCGCAATGAATTGATTGCCGGAACCGGTGCCTGGGTATTGGCACTTACTGTGTTTGCCTTAGCTTGTTTTTATCTGGTCCGCGGTAAAGTCCGTTTAACCGAACCGCGCAGTGGTGAAATGATTGAACGCTGGAATAAAAAAGAACGCTGGCTGCATTTTTATACTGCCACGCTGTTTATTCTTTTGGCGATCACAGGTCTCAGCCTGCTGTTCGGTCGCAGCCTTATCATCGACTGGCTGGGGCATGAGGCGTTTGCAAGCTATGCCGAATTCGCCAAGATCATCCATAACTATACCGGCCCGTTATTCAGTGTTGGCCTGGCGCTGATGGGACTTATCTGGTTTGAAGACAACAAATTCAGTCAGATTGACTGGCTCTGGTTCAAACAGCTCGGTGGCTTTATCGGCGACAAACATCCCTCGGCCGGCCGTATGAATGGCGGCGAGAAGGCCTGGTTCTGGCTATTGATGACAGCCGGGTTTCTGGTTACGGTTACCGGCCTGAACCTGGATTTTCCCAACCTCGAACAATACCGTCTGGTCATGCAGATCAGCCATATCATTCACTCTGTTGCCGCATTGCTGTTGATAGTCGGCGCTCTCGCACATATTTACATCGGCACCATCGGCACCGAAGGTGCACTCGAAGGTATGATTACCGGTAAAGTGGATAAGACCTGGGCCAAACAACATCATGACCTATGGCTGGAAACACTGGAAAAACAATCATCTGCAACCAGCGATGAACATAAACACAATACTGAATCCATGCCTCAAAGCAAACCCGAAACACTATTGAAGAAATCGGGATAGGGGCGCTCAGTATAACTGTCCCCCTTCCCACGCCATAACCTCCTCATGGCGGGACTTGCTCCCGCAGGGGGGCACACATAAAAAAGACGGATAAAAAATATCCGCCTTAAGAACATCCCTGTTTAGAGGAGACTGCTATTCTGCTTAAATCATGCACTGATCAGTTTATACATCCACACTTAACCTAATATGAATCGAAGCTATTATTTATCAGATGTATAAACCAAAAATATCCAATCACGGCAAGCTGCTAAAAAACGCG
>CAYUAE010000092.1:5526-7978 GCA_964442675.1 uncultured Methylomarinum sp. | reverse complement strand
CGTTTCGCTCATTTCGGTATCGATTGAAAAAGCTTGGGCTGGATTGATTATTCTCCCTTTGTATAGGCTTCATGCATGCAATTCTGGTATTGCGGTGGACTATTTTTGGTTGAGCGCAAGGCGAAAAATATCGCTATTGGCAAAAAAAGGGGGGTGGCTGGCGTGGCAGTTTTATAGAGGGAGGTAAATGAACATCGAGATAGTTGGTATTCCCATACAGAAGTATGGGAATGGGTCAGTGATTTATGTTGGCAGGGTTAGCTGCCTATTATCTCATGATTATTCTGCAGTTTTTTTGATAAAGTCTGCAAAGGGCACAAACTCGGCGTTGTGATGCTGGTGACAAACAGCAAAACGGTGTTTTTGTTTATCGATAGTTTTTATCAATATTTCCAGATTTGATTTGCGGCGGCAGCGCGTGCCTTTCTGGGTTGCTGCCTGGCATTGATCCGCATGTTCACTATGGTCTATGACTGAAGATTTTTTCTTTTCCGTTACAGCCGTTTTTGTGGGTTTCGCTGCGGCTTCAGTTTTTGTTTCAGGCACGGATTTTTCAGGTGCCTTGGTTACCGGCGTTATTTGTTTTTCTTCAGGCTGTGATGTGGGTGCTGGCGCCGGTTTTTTGCGGGAGAGATATTTATCGACACGGGTTACGGGTGCGGAGTCTTGTTTTGGCTCCGGCGTTGCGGCTTTAACAGTCTTTTTTTGGGATGAAGCTTTCGCGTGTTGTTTCTGCGCCAGATATTTTTCAACACGCGTCATCGGTTTTTGAGGGGCGGCGGTTGGTTTTGTACGAGTTTTCGAAGCGGCTTGTTTTCTGGCCAAATAACGTGCGACGCCCGTTAATGGCGTGTCTGTTTGTTCTTCGTTAAGTGTGGCTTCAGAAGCCTCGCTTGCCTTGTGTTTGGCAGCGGCTTGTTGTTTTTTTGCCAGGTATTGTTCAACACGGGTCAGTTCAGGTTGTGGGTTTTTCTTTTGCAAATAGCGTTCTACACGTGTCATTCCTTGAGCGGTACTCGCTTCTGTTTCGGACGGCTGACGATATTTGGTTGGATCGTGATGTTGAGAATTGGGGTCGGGTAAATTTAGACCCGCTAAATCGAGCAATTTAGAGAAAAAGTTTTTAGCCATAACACACCTTTAAGAGTATTTATTATTTTATTATTGTGTATGGCAAGCATAACGCAACAGGCCGCTGTTGTGAATAAAAAGCGGCGTGTCGCAGGACATTTAAGCTTATTGTGTTTTTGAGTGCGCCAATACAAATTGACTGACTTTTTTAATGGCCTCATCCGACATGTTAGGAAATTTTGGCATCATGAAAGAGCCTTGCCTGATTTGCTGACGAATATAATCGGCATTGGCCTGTTCTTTTTTCAGGGTGTAAATAATTCCATTTACATCGGGTTGATGGCAGTCGCTGCAGACCTGTGTAAAAATTTGCTCGCCAGTGGCGTCAGGAGCCGGGCTATAGTCATTTTGGTGTGAGCAGGCGGTTAATGCCAGCGGCATGAGTAATAAGCATCGTTTTAAAGGTTTCATGCATTATCCTGATAGATGATGTTTCCGGATTGAAGAGTATGGGACACTTTTCCTTGCAGGGTTTGCTCCCAATAGGGGGTGTTGATTCCAGCACTGCGCCAGGTGTCTTTGTTGACTTGCCAGTTTTTGTTCGGATCAAAAATACAAATGTCGGCATCCATGCCGGGGCTTAGCGACCCTTTGTCCAGGGAAAAAACAGCAGCCGGCTTGTCGGTTAACAGTGAAACAGCCTGAGACAGCGACAGGCTGTTTTCTGCAACCAGTTGCAGGGTCAATGGCAGCAGGGTTTCCAATGCAGAAATACCGGGTTCGGTTTCTGGTAAGGCGCCGAGCTTGGCATCCAGGTCATGCGGTTGGTGGTCAGAGCAAATTGCCGCCAGACTGTTATTGCTAAGTCCTTCCCGTAGCGCTGTTTTATCCGTTTGACTTCGAAACGGGGGGAGCACGTGGTAACGACTGTCGAATGGTGTCAAATCGGTATCGGTCAAATGCAATTGGTGAATGGCAACATCGGCTGTGACGGGCAGCCCTTCGTTTTGCGCCTGTTGGATTTTTTTGACTGCGCCCTGGCAGCTGATCTGGCTGAAATGAACACGGCAGCCGGTCAGAATGGCCAGTTCCAGCGTTTGCGCAACAGCGATAGTTTCGGCGGCCGCGGGAATACCGGGTAAACCATATTGACTGGCGATAGCGCCTTCATGCAGACAGCCACCCCGGGAAAGGGATGCCTCATCCGGGCGTAGCACCAGGGGTAAATCATGGCTGACAGCGTATTCCATAGCGTGACGTAGAATCAGCAGATTTTGCGGCGCGCACATGGCATTGCTGACAGCGATGCAGCCCATAGTTTTTAGAGCGTGCATATTGCTGAGTTCCTGGCCCTTTAACTGTTTGGTCAGGGCGGCAAAAG
>CAYUAE010000092.1:0-5426 GCA_964442675.1 uncultured Methylomarinum sp. | reverse complement strand
GCGTGCATATTGCTGAGTTCCTGGCCCTTTAACTGTTTGGTCAGGGCGGCAAAAGGAAAGACATTGGGGTAACCGGCTTGTTCGGCCTTGTCCCGAATATATTCAACCACGGATGGTGTATCGATAATCGGGCGGGTGTCCGGGGGTAAACACAGGCTGGTGACACCGGCTGCAGCCGCAGCCCGGGTTTCAGAGCGAATCGAGCCTTTTCGGCTATGTCCCGGCTCGCGTAAGCGTACGCTGAGATCGACAAAGCCCGGGCAGACGATTTTATTCTGTGCATCAAGGATGATATCCGCCGTAAAATCTGCCGGCTTCTGACCGACACTGACGATTTTGCCGGCAGCAATATAAACGGGCAGCGATTGGTCGATGTTATTGGCCGGGTCGATTACGCGTCCATTTTGAATCAGAATTTTACTCATGCCACAGGCTCCGTGCTTTGTTGTAACACCATTGACATAATTGCCATGCGAATGGCTACACCGTTAGTGACTTGTCGTAGAATGACCGACTGCGGGCCATCGGCTACGGTTGAGTCAATTTCAACACCACGATTGATGGGCCCCGGGTGCATGACGATTGCGTCGGGTTTAGCGCAGGCCAGCTTTTTTTGCGTTAAACCATAGCATTTGAAAAACTCGCTTTCACTGGGTAACAGGGCCGAGGTCATGCGTTCTTTTTGCAGACGCAGCATGATGATGACATCAATATCCTCAAGCCCTTGTTCCATATCATGCAGAGCCGTCACATCGAGGCTTTCAACCTGGGCGGGTAACAGGGTTTTTGGTGCGATGACCCGGACTTCCTGGGCGCCTAGCGTATTCAAAGCCTGTATTTGTGAACGCGCAACGCGGGAGTGACGAATATCGCCGATAATGGCGACTTTTAAGCGTGTGAAATCTTTTTTATGCTGGCGAATTGTCAACATATCCAGCATGGCCTGAGTTGGATGCGCGTGTTGTCCATCGCCTGCATTGATGACGCTGATATGCGGTGCACTGTGTTGGGCGATGAAATGGGCGGCGCCGCTGATGGCGTGACGCACGACAAACATATCGACATGCATCGCCTCCAGGTTCCGAATGGTGTCTAGCAGGCTTTCGCCTTTTGATGTGGCTGAGGTGGCGATATTGATATTCAGAACATCGGCCGACAGGCGTGAGGCGGCCAGTTCAAATGTGGTTCGTGTGCGGGTGCTGTTTTCAAAGAACAGGTTGACGATAGTTTTACCACGCAACAGCGGGACTTTTTTAACCGATTGTCCGGTAATGCCGGCAAAGGATTCGGCATTATCCAGAATTTCGGTCAATAGGGCTTTGCTCAAGCCTTCAATGCTTAAAAAATGTTTTAACTTTCCATGGGCATTCAGTTGCAATGCGCTGTTCATATCAGGCGGCCTGGTCGACGGTTTGAATATGGATGCCTAATGGCTCAGGACCTGTCAATTTAATACGCTGGCCGGGTTGCAGGGTAATTTGAGTGCCAACACAGTCCGGACGCAGAGGTATTTGACGGCCGTCGCGCTCAATCAAAACGGCCAGCACGACCTGGTTTGGGCGGCCATAATCGAACAGTTCATTCAGTGCCGCACGTACTGTACGACCGGTATAAAACACGTCATCGATTAAAATAATATCACGGCCTTCCAGATGGGTCGGCAATTGGCTCGGTTTGATTTGAGGGTGCATGCCAATCTGGGAGAAGTCATCGCGATAAAATGAAATATCCATGCTGTAAAGTGGCTCCTGCATGGCCAGCCTTTGATGCATCGCTTGTGCGACCCAGACGCCGCCTGTCTGAATACCGATGATGATCGGATTGTTTAAATGACGTTGTTCGATTTGTTGTTGAATGCTGGTGTGTAAATTATCCAGCAGTTGAGGAATATCGTTATCGGTCAGTGTCATGTTGCTCTGTGTGATTGTTCAGCCAGCTTTGTAAAATAAGTTGAGCGGCCAGTTGATCCTGTACTTCCCATAGTTTACCAGCTTTAAGCTGTAATTCATCATACAGCAGTTGTTTTGCCTCAAAGGTGCTAAAAGCTTCATCCATTTGATAAACCGGACGCTGATAACGGCCTTCCAGTTGACGACAAAATTTACGGATTCTGGGCGTGATCGGGTTGTCGCTGCCATCTCCCTGTGTTGACAGGCCGACCACAAAGCCTGCTGGCTGCCATTGCTCGATCAAATGGGTAATTTTTTGCCAATCAGGTTGTTGGTTATGGGAGCGTATGGTTTGCAACGGGCTGGCGATGCCGGTGCTGGTTTGGCCGATGGCAACGCCAATTTTTTTGTTACCGAAATCAAAGGCAAGCAGGGTATCGGCGTTGTGTCGGGCCAACGGGTCTTTTTTAGGCATGGCCGGCAGGCGTGGTCAGCGTGTTAATATCCACACCGAGCTTGCTGGCAGCGGCAATCCAGCGTTGTTTGGCCGGAACATCGAATAAAATCCCGGCATCGTAGTCGGTATTCAGCCAGGCGTTATCGGCCATTTCTTTTTCGAGTTGCCCTTCGCCCCAGCCGGCATAACCTAAGGCGACCAAATATTTTTCAGGGCCTTTATCTGCGGCGATAGCCTCCAGAATGTCGCGGGAACTGGTTAGATAGGTTTCGTCGGACACTTGAACGGTCGCGTCCCAGGTATTCGGGCCGGTATGGATGATAAAACCGCGTTCCTGCTGCACCGGGCCGCCGGCATAGACCGGTGTGTTGGCGACAGCTTCAGATTCCGTTTTGATATCCATTTGCTCTAAGATCATATCCAGTGTCAGGCCTGACGGACGATTAAAAACAATACCCAGAGCGCCTTCTTCATTATGCTGGCATAAATAGGTGACGGTATGTGAAAAATTAGTGTCAGCCAATAGTGGCATGGCGATTAAAAATTGATGATTTAAAAAGTCTTGAGTCATAATCAGCGTGTGGTTATACCGGATTCATCAGAAAATTTCCAAACCCTGCGGATGACCAGAATATCGACTTCCTGGAGCAATTCGGCGGGGAGTTCAGCAAAAGGCGCGCTCAGGCGTACAATGCGTTTGGCGGCATCGTCCAACGCCTTGATGCCTGACGACTTGGTGATGCGCATACTATAAATTGTTCCATCTGGATTGATACCCACATCCATGGTCAGTGTGCCGGAAAAGCCTCGTTGGCGGGCAATTTCAGGATAGTTCAGGTTGCCGGTTCTTTCAACCTTGTTTTCCCAGTCTTTCATATATTGCGCCGCGACATAGCGATGCGTACTCAGTTGATTGATGAATTTCATCCGGTTGAATTCGGCACCCTGTTGACTGTGGCGGATGCGTTCACCCAGTTGTGCAATCTGATGGCGCAACATTTTGGCATCCAGTTTTTTTTGCACGGGTTTATGTTTAGGCGTCTGTTTGTCTTTTTGAATGATTCGAACGCTTTTAGCCTGAGTGGAGATCAGTTTTTTATGTGAGGCGTGTTTCGATTGCGTTGCTTTGCTGGCGTTTTGCCGTTTCTGGCTATTGCCGCGAGCTGGAATCTTTTGTTGTTTTGGTGTCGGTTTTTGTGCTTTTCGGCCGCCGCCCATCTGATTATCCTGGGCCAGAAACCTGGCCTTTTCAGGTGCTTTGGCGGCCGGCATATTGGACAAGGTGACTTCGATGGATTTGCGGATTTTATGCTGCTGCGGCAGTTTGAAATTAAGGCCTAACAAAATGACGACATGAATAACCGCCGCAATGAACAAGGCAACTAACAGAGTATCGCTATGGGAGGTTGGTGAAGGTGACGGGTAGAAAAACGACTTCATGATAATTTTTGTTCGATACAATCCATCAACAGGGCGCTGATATTGAGTCCAAATTGCTGATCAAGTTCCTGCACGCAGGTCGGACTGGTGACGTTTATTTCGGTCAGATAATCGCCAATGACATCGATGCCGACAAACAACAGGCCTTTTTCTTTGAGTGTCGGGCCGACCTGGTTGGCAATCCATAAGTCTCTTTTTGTCAGTTCACGACCTTCCGCCCGGCCGCCGGCCGCCAGGTTGCCGCGCGATTCGCCTTGCGCCGGAATACGGGCGAGGGCATAGGGGACTGCTTCACCATCAATCAATAAAATACGTTTGTCGCCATCTTTGATTTCAGGCAAATACTGTTGTGCCATGATGAAGCGCTGGCCATGATGCGTCATGGTTTCCAGAATGACGCTAAGGTTTGGGTCATTTTCGCGAATATGGAAAATAGATGCGCCGCCCATGCCGTCCAGTGGTTTTAAAATGATTTCCCCATGCTGTGCCAGAAATTGGCGAATACGATGGGCTTCGCGTGTGACCTGTGTGCTGGCGCAGCACTCAGGAAACCAGGCCGTGAACAGTTTTTCATTGGCATCGCGTAAGGATTGGGGTTTGTTGACGACCAGCACCCCTTGTTTTTCCGCCTGTTCCAGTAAATAGGTTGCGTAGATATACTCCAGATCAAATGGGGGATCTTTACGCATAATGATGACATCCAGGTCAGCCAGCGATATGTCCTGCTCGCCGTTGAAGCTGAACCAATGTTCCGGGTTACGCTCAACTGTTACGTTGCGGGTTCTGGCATAAGCCTTGCCATCGAGCAGATACAAGTCATTCAGTTCCATATAATGGAGCGACCAGCCACGCGCCTGTGCTTCCAGTAACATCGCAAAACTGGTGTCTTTTTTTATATTGATGGATTGAATGGGGTCCATTACCATGCCAAATTTAAGCGTCATCGCAGATTCCCGTAAGTTTGTGAGTGTTTTTAGCTGTATTCTAACAAATTTATTTGGTTTTTTGTGTTTACCTTTGATGCTTTTTTTGGTATAAAAGCGGGCTAACTTTTGAATAAGGCACGCACAAGAGGTAATCATGTCCAGAGTATGTCAAGTGACGGGTAAACGGCCTGTTACCGGAAACAATGTTTCTCACGCACACAATAAAACCAGAAGACGCTTCAATCCCAATCTTCATCATCATAAATTTTGGGTAGAAAGCGAAAACCGCTGGGTTCGTTTGCGCGTTTCTGCCAAGGGAATGCGTATCATCGATAAAAAAGGTATCGATACCGTACTGGCCGAGCTGCGCAAACGCGGCGAAAAATTCTGATAAGAGGGTTGAAAAATGCGCGATAAAATAAAATTAGTATCGAGTGCCGGAACCGGTCACTTTTATACGACGACAAAAAACAAAAGAACCATGCCGGAAAAAATGGAAATCAAAAAATATGATCCGGTTGTTCGTAAGCATGTGATGTATAAGGAAGCTAAAATCAAATAGTCATTCCGATTTGATTTTATCCGGCTGGCTTTTTTGGCTGGCCACATAAAAAACCCGCTGTATGGCGGGTTTTTTATGTGTTAAAAGACGTTAAAGTTCCTCTTCAGGCGCATTTTCATCATCTTCCTCTTCTTCTTTTTCTTCCAAAGCCA
>CAYUAE010000091.1:0-7983 GCA_964442675.1 uncultured Methylomarinum sp. | reverse complement strand
TACCGGCCTGTCACGCCGGGGGTCGCGGGTTCGAGTCCCGTCCGCTCCGCCATTTCATTCTAACCGTCACGCAGGATTTTCACTGCGGATAAAAAAACACTCAACGTCCAGTTGATTCTGTGTTTCTTCCATTAACGCTTTAATACCAAATTGTTCGGTTGCATTGTGTCCTGCCGCCAACATGGTTATACCGTGTTCCTGGCTGTCATGCCAATCGTGTTCACTCATTTCGCCGGTAATAAAAACATCCAGATTCGCCTCAAAGGCTGCTTTCCATTCGCTGTTTGCGCCGCCGGTGATAATGCCGACCGTGTTTACCAGGCGGTGTTTATCCGGGGTTGCCATCATGACCGGATGGCACACAATCGTTTCCAGTCTTTCTGCCAGCGTGACTGCGCTAACAGATGTTTTCAACACGCCTTTAATGCCGGTGCTGACACCTTTATAATCACCGAAGGGTTGTTGTTGCTTACAACTCAACAGGCGTCCCAAAACCGCGGCATTGCCAATATCGGCATGGCCATCTAAAGGTAAATGATAGCCGAATAAGTTGATATTGTGTTTGATCAGTGGAATCAGCCGCTGTCCGAATACGCCGGTGACGGGTTTAGCGCCATGGAAAGACCAGAACAAGCCGTGATGCACCACCAGGGCATCGGCGTTGTGTTCTATCGCCTGTAAAATGCTGGCACGGGTGGCCGAGACGGCAAAAGCGATGGTCTCAATGCGATCTGTACCTTCAACTTGCAGGCCATTAGGGCCATAGTCTGGATACTGCTCGGGATGCAATAATGCGGCAAAAAAAGTCTCGAGTTCTGTGCGTGTAATCATGTTTGTGATAAATAGTGTCGCCAGATGGTTTTAAAGGTTTGCGTCAGGCTGGGGTCGTTAGTGTTTACGCGTTGAGTGATTTGATCGAGAGGCGACCAATGGCCATCATCAATTTCATCCGCCGCCAGTTTAAACGGCCCGTCATGCAGACAATGATAGACCTGAATGAATTCCATGCCCAGTGCTGGCGTTGGGTCGAGTTTGAATAGCGGGGTGAGTACTTCGGTTTGAATGCCTAGTTCTTCATGCAGCTCCCGAACAGCTGCCATATCATAGTTTTCACCTTTATCGACATGGCCGGCGGCTGATGTATCCCAAAGTCCCGGATTTAAATCTTTTGTTAGTGAGCGCTTTTGTAAAAAAAGCTGATTTTGCCTGTTGAACACCAGAATATGCACAGCCCGGTGTTTTAAGTTTTGCCGATGAATAAATTGGCGGGGTTGATGGTCAATAATGCTGTCGTTGTCGTCAACGACAGCTAAAAGCTCATTATTACGCATGGTTGCTCTCGATTCCTGCTCTCTGCTCGTGTAAGGTAGCCGTTTTGATTTGTTTTTGCAAAAACCTATGGCGAGAAGAAGCGAACACACACAAGCTGAACTTAAGGCAATGATGTTAAATGTAGCCGAATCCATTGTGGCCAAAGAGGGGGTTCAGGCGTTGAAAGTCAGAAAAATTACCGCTGAAATCGGGTACACCGTTGGCACTTTCTATATGATTTATGATGGCCTGAGTGAGCTGATGCTGGAATTGAAAGGCCGTATTTTGGATGATCTTGCCGCAGAGCTGCAGGCGGTTAAAGTGGCGGATGATGATCCAGAGCAGGCTATTATCGCCTCGGCCAGATGTTATTTGATGTTTGCCAATCAGCATTATCATCGCTGGAGCCTGTTGTTTGATCCGCAGCAGACGGATAAAGAGGGGTTGCCTGACTGGTATCAGCAAAAAGTGGATGTCTTGTTCGCCAATATTGAACAACTGTTTCAGCAGATGACGCCTGAGGCAACTGAGGAACAGCTCAAACAGGGGGCACGAGCGTTATGGAGTGGCGTGCACGGGGTTTGTGTGTTGTCGCTGACAGGTTCATTAGATGCTGTGGGCGTCAATACGATTGAGCAGACGCTTGATTTGCTGGTACAAGACTTTCTGTATGGCTGGCGGCATCGACATCAAGGCTGAGGCTTACGCTATAATAGTCGCTTTGGATTGAAAAACAGCTATGTCTGAAAGCGGACACATCGCTATTATTGGGGCGGGGCCAGCGGGTGCTATTGCGGCGGCTTGTCTGTTGCAAAAAGGCCATCGTGTTACCTTGATCGAGAGCCAGCAATTTCCACGTTTCAGTATCGGCGAAAGCCTGTTGCCGCAGTGCATGGAATTTATCGAGCGGGCCGGGATGTTGCCGGCGGTCGAGCAAGCCGGGTTCCAGTTGAAAAACGGTGCCGCTTTTTTGCAGGGCGAGCGACATACCGAGTTTTGTTTTTCCGATAAATTTGGAAATGGTTTTGACAGTACCTTCCAGGTTCAGCGTGACCGCTTTGATCATGTGCTGGCGAATGACGCGGAAAAAAAAGGAGCGGATATTCGCTGGCGACAGCGGGTGACTGCAGTTGATTTTGATGCTGACAAGCCCTGCCTGACGATTCAAACCGACTCCGAATCATACCGGCTGGAAGCCGATTTTGTATTGGATGCCAGCGGTTTTGGCCGGGTTTTGCCCAGGCTTTTAGGGCTTGAAAAACCGTCCGACTTCCCGGTCAGGCAGTCGATGTTTAGCCATTGTGAAGATCGCATCCGCGACTCAAACTATGACCGCAATCTGATCCGAATTATCGTGCATCCTGAATGCCGGGATGTCTGGTATTGGTTGATTCCGTTCAGTAATGGCCGTGTCAGTGTAGGCGTGGTCGCTGAACCGGATTTTTTTGATCGTACCGAGACCGATACGGCGACCTTGTTTCGGCAGATTGTGCAGGAAGAGCCGGGGCTGGCGAAATTATTGGAAAATGCGGTGTGGGATACGCCGGTCAACAGCCTGACAGGCTATAGCGCTAATGTCAGTCGATTGTTCGGGCCTGGCTATGCCTTGTTGGGCAATGCTGGCGAATTTCTGGATCCGGTATTTTCTTCCGGCGTTACCATTGCGATGAAATCGGCCGTACTGGCCGCCGATACGGTGGATTTACAGCTTAATGGTGAGGCGGTGGACTGGCAAAAGTCTTTTGCCGAGCCGCTACAAAAGGGCGTCGATGTGTTCAGAACCTTTGTCAGCGCCTGGTACGAGGGTGGTTTGCAGGATGTTATTTTTTATCAACGTCAGCAAGTGAATATCAAACAAATGATTTGTGCAATTTTGGCCGGTTATGTCTGGGATGAAAAAAACCCTTATGTCAAAAATGCCGAACCCCGGCTTAAAACGCTGGTGGAATTATGCCGCCTGTAAATTATTATTTGAATGCTATGGGCGTGGTGTCGGCAGCAGGCTCAGGTCAGGCTTTGTTACAGAATATTCAACGCGGTGATCGCAGTGGCTTGCAGAAAACCGAATATTACAGCCCGGGGCGGCCGGTTTTTGTGGGGCGTGTGAATGAAGAATTACCCAGGGTTCCAGCTCAATACAGGCTTTACGATTGCCGCAACAATCAATTATTACTGGCGGCACTGGCGCAAATCGAAACAAGCGTCGATAACATAAGACGGCAATATTCGCCCGACCGTATCGGTGTCGTGCTCGGCACCAGCACCTCAGGTGTGCGGAACACCGAACGGGCATTGGCAGATGTTGCGCAAAGCAGACAAAAGCCGGCCTGGTTTCATTACAAACAACAACAACTGGGCGCGGGTGCCGATTTTCTGGCGCAGATTGTGGGGGCGAAAGGGCCTGTATTTGCCGTATCGACAGCCTGCTCATCCAGTGGTCGCGCCCTGGCGTCGGCACGGCGCCTGCTGGCATTGGATTTATGCGATGCGGTTATCGTTGGCGGTGCGGATAGTTTATGTCGCTTTACCGTCAATGGTTTTATGGCGTTAGAGTCAGTTTCCGCAGAATTATGCAAACCGTTTGGCGTGCACCGGGACGGTATAAACCTGTCTGAAGCGGCAGCGTTGTTCATCTTGAGCAAACAGCCTGGGCCAGTTAAATTGACGGGCATTGGTGCCAGCAGCGATGCCTATCATTTCTCAGCGCCTGATCCATCCGGAGAGGCAGTGGTAAGCGCTATCCGAATGGCTCTGAGTCAGGCTAAGTTAGTCCCAGAGCAGATCGATTATGTTAATTTGCACGGCACAGCGACACGGTTAAATGATGCAATGGAAAGCCGGGTGATGGCCAAGGTATTTGGCGATAAGACCTCTGTCAGCTCCAGCAAGGGGATGACCGGTCATGCGCTGGGCGCTGCCGCCGCACTTGAACTGGCCTTGTGCTGGCAGTTGCTGAGGCAGGATGAAACGCTTTTGCCGCCGAATATTAATGCGGATGAAATCGATCCGGAATTACCGCTTTTAAACTATGTTCAGCCTGGGCTAAGTAAACGTGTCATGCATTGTCAAAGTCATTCGTTCGCCTTCGGTGGAAACAATATCTCGGTCATCATCTCCCGTAATGAACAACTTTGATATTGCAGAATTAGTTCCGCACAGCGGCAAAATGTCATTGTTGGATAAGGTACTGGATTACGATGAAGAATCGCTGTGTGCCCAGGTTGTCGTGCGGCAGGATGGATTGTTTGATCGAGGGCAAGAGGTTCCGGCCTGGCTGGGGATAGAATACATGGCGCAAACCATTGCTGCGTTCACTGGCGTTGAAGATCGGCTGGCCGGAAGGTCGGTACGATCTGGTTTTTTGCTGGGAACACGGCGTTATGAATCAGACCGGCCGTATTTCCGGGTCGGTGAGGTGTTGACGATTAAGGTGATAAAGTTGATGCAGGATCAGGCGCTGGCTGTATTTGAGTGTACGCTGTCAGGTGCTGGCATACAGGCGAGCGCCAAACTGAATGTCTATCAAGCGCCCGCAACAACACAAGAGCAGGTGTAAACATGAGTGAAACAGTATTGGTAACCGGTTCCAGCCGAGGAATTGGCAAGGCGATCGCTGTATATTTGGCAGATAAAGGTTTTGATATTGTTGTGCATTGCCGCAGTCGTCTGGTGCAGGCTGAACAAACGGTGGCGCAGATTAAGGCAATTGGGCGGCAGGCGCGTATTTTGCAGTTTGATTTGAGTGAACGGGAGCAGTGCAAGCAGGTCTTGACTCAAGATATGCAACAGCATGGGGCCTACTATGGGGTAGTGTGTAATGCTGGAATCAGCGATGATGCCGCTTTTCCTGCAATGAGCGGCGAGCAGTGGGATCAGGTGCTCAGGACTAATCTGGATGGCTTTTACAATGTATTGAATCCACTTATCATGCCGATGATTCAGCGCCGAAAACCAGGCCGTATCGTCACCTTATCGTCCGTTTCCGGCTTGATCGGTAACCGCGGACAGGTTAATTACAGCGCCGCTAAAGCCGGTATTATTGGCGCAACCAAAGCCTTGGCATTGGAGTTGGCCAAACGCAAAATTACGGTGAACTGTGTCGCGCCAGGCTTGATCGAAACCGATATGCTGGAAAATGTCGCGCTGGATGACATTAAAAACATGATTCCGGCGCGGCGGGTGGGCACCACGAAAGAAGTGGCCGCTGCCGTCGCTTTTTTAATGTCAGAAGATGCCGCTTATATTACCCGTCAAGTGATTGCCGTAAATGGAGGGCTGTGCTGATGAAACGCGTGGTGGTTACCGGGATGGCAGCGTTGACGCCGATTGGTAATGATTGGGAAAGCGTTGCTGCCAGGCTGAAGACGCAAAATACCGGCATTCAATACCGGCAAGACTGGGAGTGCTATCAAGGCTTGAATACCCGCTTGGCTGCGGCGACTGATTTCAGTCGGCCGGCGCATTACAGTCGTAAGCAGGTACGCGGCATGGGGCGGGTGGCGATGATGGCCGTTTACGCTTCGGAGCTGGCCTTGATCGATGCCGGTTTGCTGGGCGATACATGCTTATTGAATGGCCGCACCGGCGTAGCCTATGGCAGCTCTTCCGGTAGTTTCGATGGCCTGATCGACTTTACCAAAATGTTGTTGAAGAACGATACCGGCAGTATGAACGCTACATCGTATATCCGCATGATGGGGCATACCGCCGCCGTCAATATCGGGCTGCATTTCGGCATCAAGGGCCGCATTATTCCCACCTCGACCGCCTGTACCTCCGGCAGCTTAGCCATTGGTTATGCCTATGAGGCTATACAACAAGGTCTGCAGACGGTGATGCTTGCCGGTGGCAGTGATGAGCTGTCTCCGGCGCAAGCGGCCGTATTCGATACGCTGTATGCGACCAGCTTGCGTAACGATGAGCCGGATCGAACGCCGCGGCCGTTTGATCGTGGCCGCGATGGTCTGGTGATTGGTGAAGGCGCGGGCACCTTTATTCTGGAAGAGCGGGAGCATGCCTTAAGTCGTGGTGCAAAAATCTATGCCGAAATCGTTGGCTTTGGCACCAATACCGATGGCTTGCATGTCACCCAGCCCAATAGCGACAGCATGCAGGTGGCTATGCGGCTGGCGCTGGAAAATGCTGACTTGCCGGCGGCAGCGATTGATTATGTCAGCGCACACGGCACAGCGACTGAACTGGGGGATATTGCCGAAACGCAGGCAACAGCCGCGGTTTATGGAAAAAATATAGCCATCAGTTCCATGAAAAGCTATACCGGCCATACCCTCGGCGCCTGCGGTGCGATTGAAGCCTGGGCCACGTTGCGAATGATGCAGGAAGACTGGCTGCATCCTACCGCAAACCTGGAAAACATCGACCCTGCCTGTGCCGAACTCGATTATATTATCGGTGACATACGCAAAAAATCGTGTGAATATGTTGTCAGTCATAATTTTGCCTTTGGTGGCATCAATACGGCATTGGTATTCAAACGAGTCTGAAGAGTATAATCGTACGATTCAGCGTTATATTTAGATAGGTTTTTGATGAAAGTTTCGATTGTTGTTCCCGTTTTTAATGAAGCGGAAAATATCCTGCCGTTAATCGGCGAAATTCAGCAGGCGATGGTCGATGCCGAAGACTATGAAATTATCTATGTCGATGATGGCAGTCAGGATGAAACCGCCGAGCAGCTGAGGCAGGCTAAAACCGAGGTTAGCGCACTGCGTGTCATTCGTCATCAGCAAAGCTGCGGACAAAGCGCCGCCGTCAGAACCGGGATTCGCCATGCTCGTTTGCCCGTAATTGCAACCCTCGATGGTGATGGTCAGAATGATCCGGCCGATATTCCGCGCTTGTATCGGGTGTTGACATCCAATGAAACTGAGAACAATGTCTGGCTGGTGGCGGGTTGGCGACAAAAGCGTCTGGATTCAGCCTGGCGTATTTTTTCATCTAAACTGGCGAATGCCGTGCGTCGTTTCTTGCTGAAAGACGATACACCGGATACCGGCTGTGGTTTGAAAGTGTTTTTTCGCGAACGTTTCCTGGCGTTACCGTATTTTGATCATATGCACCGGTTTTTACCGGCGTTGATTATTCGCGAAGGTGGGAGCGTGGTATCGGAGCCGGTCAATCACCGCAGCCGGCAGCGAGGTGTGTCAAAATATGGCACCTGGGGTCGATTATGGGTCGGTATTGTCGATATTATGGGCGTTATGTGGCTGATTAAACGGGCGAGTCGCCCTGTTGCCGAGGAAGTTTAGATAATGGATTCGGAAACGATTTGGTTAGCGATCGGTTTTTTGGGGCAGGGGCTGTTTTCGGCGCGTTTTCTGGTGCAGTGGCTAAAGAGTGAGCGGGAAAAGAAAAGTGTTTTTCCGGTGGCATTCTGGTATTTCAGCATTGCTGGCGGCGTGACATTACTCAGTTATGCCATCCACAAACAAGACCCGGTGTTTATCCTCGGCCAGGCGACCGGCTTGTTTATTTATTTCAGAAACCTTTATTTTATTATCTATCACCGAGAAGACTTTGAACGGCCGGATGAAAAAACCTCGGATTGATCGAATAGTTACAATAATAATGTTGTGCAGCAACAAAGTTGATAGAAAGGACGTGATAACATGAAAAACGAATATACCGCTGTTGTAAAACAGGAGGGTGATT
>CAYUAE010000090.1:0-8037 GCA_964442675.1 uncultured Methylomarinum sp. | reverse complement strand
GGTCTGAAGTGTCTGTATGAGGAATGAGGGAAAAGTCACTGCGTAACATCAGTTACATAATATCTAAAATTGTTTGAAAGGGTTGAAAACGTGTGAAAAAGTATCTTGTCGGCGGTGCTGTCCGCGATACATTGCTGGGCTATCCTGTCAAGGAACGAGACTGGGTGGTGGTGTCTGAAACGCCCGAATCCATGGTGGCGCAAGGTTTCAGGCCTGTCGGTAAGGATTTTCCCGTGTTTTTACATCCTGAAACACATGAAGAATATGCGCTGGCGCGAACTGAACGCAAGACTGCGCCTGGCTATAAGGGGTTTAGTGTGCATGCTGCACCCGATGTAACGCTTGAACAGGATTTGCAACGACGTGATTTGACCATCAATGCGATGGCGATGACAGAAAGCGGCGAAATCATCGATCCTTATGGGGGGCAAAAAGATTTACAGCTGCGGCTGTTTCGACATGTTTCGCCGGCATTTGTCGAAGACCCGGTCAGAATCTTACGGGTTGCACGTTTTGCCGCCCGTTATGCGCATTTAGGCTTTACTTTAGCCGATGAAACCCGCGATTTGATGCAACAAATGGTCGATGCCGGTGAGGTCGATCATTTAGTGGCAGAACGTGTGTGGGCGGAATTGACTAAAGCGTTGATGGAAAAAACACCATCGGCATTTTTTTATACCTTACGTGATTGTGGTGCGTTGAAAGTTATTTTTCCGGAGATTGATTGTTTGTTTGGTATTCCGCAACCGGCAGAATATCATCCCGAAATCGATACCGGTGTTCATGTCATGATGGTTGTAGATCAGGCAGCACGATTGTCAGGCAAGGCCGAAGTGCGTTTTGCTGCATTGGTGCATGATTTAGGCAAGGCATTGACCGATCCGGCTAAATGGCCCAGCCATCATGGCCATGAAACGTTGGGCTTACCGGCATTGGATAGTCTGTGTCTGCGCTTGAAGGTTCCAAATCGTTTTAAAACATTGGCCGCAGTTGTGATGCAATATCATGGTTATTGTCATCGGGTGTTCGAGTTGAAGGCTTCGACTCTGGTCGATCTATTGCAGAAATTAGGTGCGTTTAAACAAAATAGCACGCTGGATGATTATCTTGTTGCCTGTGAGGCTGATATTCGGGGCAGGGCGGGGTTTGAGCGGCGCGACTACCCACAGGCACAGTATTTGAAACAGGCGGCGGAGGTGGCCGCCGATGTGGATATATCCAGCGTCATGGCCGATGAGGTACAGGGTAAACAAATTGCCGAGGCGATACGGCAATTACGCATTACAGCGGTTAAAGGGTTTATCAGAGGTTGGCGGGCTAAATCGGAATAAAGGCGGTAATCATGCTTTGCAGTGTGTTTTTGATTTGCCGGTGAGTTCGGTTGGCCATGATTTGCGCCAACATATCCTGAGCATTGATCATTTTGCCAAACAAGCGTTCAAAACTCAGATTGATTTGTTCACCTTCTCCGGTGCTGTATAAAAACGGCCTGCCATCGGCTTTACGCTTGGTGCGCAGCAGCCAGGCCGCCAGTTCCAGGTTGCGGGCGCTATCATAAAGTTTTTGTGCTTCCAGTAAATTGTGCATATAAAACTCTTCGTGATTATCGTAAGCCTGCATAATCATGGTTTGCAGGCCAGCAATAAAACTTTGTACCCGGTCGCCTTGATAACTTTCGTCAAATGTCTGCCGAATGCAGGCAATGCCGTCTTTGCCATTGATTTTGCTATAGGGATAGCGCTCAAGCGTTGCTATGGCTTGTTGTCGCGAAGCATAGCCGGCTTTGCGCCATTGATCCGGGTTGCGTTTATATAATTTGGTGGCCAGTTCAATCAAAGCCTTGCGGACAATTGTCTGATGTGTTTCCGAGACCAGGTCGATATCGTTTTTCAGCAGCGAGCGCATTTCGAAATCCCGCCCCTTGACCTGGCCTTCCGAGGCGCAGGCGCTGACGAGTATGCTAAAACATAAGCAACTGAAAAAAGGGATGTTTTTCATATGCTAAAAAAGGGATTGAGTTTTAAAGATAACAAAATTATAGTTATATTTTTCACAAAAGGAGTGCGGGATGTTCGGTTCATATGTTAAAAAGTCAGTTGCCGGCAGTTTATTTTTCGTATGTGTAGTCTTGAGTGGTGTCAGCCATGCAGATGATGTTATCGATTCTATCAATGAAGGGCTACAGTATTATAAGGCGGGTAAATATAAAGATGCCGTTGAGAGCCTTAATTATGCCTCACAAATAATCCAGCAAAAGAAGGGGAAAGGGCTGGAGTCTTTTCTGCCGGAGCCACTGCAAGGTTGGACTGCGGAGGCTGCAAGTTCCCAGGCTGTTCCTGTGTATGGTGGTGGCATAACGGTCGAGCGTCAATACACGAAAGGCTCCAGTACCATTTCAATTTCGATTATTACGGATTCACCCATGATGCAAGGCGTGATGATGATGTTTTCAAATCCGATGATTGCTTCAGCGAGTGGAGGGCAGCTTGCAAAAATCAAGCGCCAAAAGGCCATAATCAACTTTGATGCCGCGAATAGGCAGGGCACTATTCAGATAGTTGTTGCCAACCGTTATTTGATAACGGTCGATGGTGATGGTGTGTCTAAGGAAGATTTGAAAGCGTATGCAGAAGCGATTGATTTTGCAGGCTTGAAGTCTTTGGAATAAGCAGTGAATAATTGATTGGCTCAACAGATAATCGCTGTTAAGCCAGAACGATAACGTCCTATTTTTTGATTGAATAAAATACTATGCCATCATTTGATATTGTTTCCGAATTTGATAGTCACGAAGTCAGTAACGCCGTTGATCAGGCTAACCGTGAAGTTTCCACCCGTTTTGATTTTAAGGGCAGTGATGCTAAATTTGAGCTGCAGGATGAAAAGATTACGATGATTGCCGAATCGACTTTTCAATTACAGCAAATGTTGCCAATTTTATATTCCAAAATGACCAAGCGCGGTGTGGATATCGGTTGCCTGGAAACGGGCGAGCCGAAAGCCTCAGGGAAAATGGCGCAACAGGAGCTGACGTTAAAGCAAGGGCTGGAGCAGGATATCGCCAAGAAAATCGTCAAACTGATCAAAGATAAAAAACTCAAGGTTCAGGCGGCGATTCAGGGCGATAAAGTCCGGGTTACTGGCAAGAAAAGAGATGATTTGCAGCAGGTGATTCAGATGTTGAAACAAGAAGACGTTGGGCAGCCTCTGCAGTTTAATAATTTCAGAGATTAGCGTCGTTGTTTCCAGAACCCGTAACCTGCAATGGCCAGCGAGAGCCAGATTGTGACTAATGGGCCTACGACGCCGTCGTAACTGCTGACTAAAAACAGATAGTCCGATTTTGGATTCACATCCAGAAAATCTTTGCTGGTTTTTATCAGCCAAACCCATCCGGCATGGCAGCCAACACAGATGCCTAAGCTGTGCCGGAATTCAATCCGGATCAAGGCCAGAAAGACGCCGACGACCCACAGGGCTAATAAAGCTGAAAAAATAGCGGGATTAAACCAGTTGGCAAAGGCTTCCAGCATCAAATCGAAACCTTTTGCAGGGCTTATCTCGGCATAGGGTACCGAAGATTTTGCTTTAAGAAAATGCAGGCTGGCGTAATAGAAAGCGCTTAAGCTGACGGCGAGCGATAAAGACAGTTTTTGCCGTAGACTGGCGAGTAAAATACCGCGGAACAAGGGTTCTTCCAGAAAAGAAATCAACAACGCCAGCAGCAGGGAAATGCCAATGCGTTTGCAGGCTTTCAGAACAGTCCAGTCGCGGCCAGTGTCGATGATATGCACATCCAGGCCATAGAGTACGAGCAGTACTGGCAGTAAGGTTATGATGCCAATGAGCAGACCTAAGCCCATTTGGCGCAGGAATTGGCGGGGTGGCGCGAAGCCTAAATCTTGCCAGCTTAACTTCAGCCAGGCCTTAAGCGGAAAAATGCTGAGCAAGAGTAACACCAAGGTGGTTTTGCTGATGATTTTCCGAAATTCGACGACATCGCCTAATGCGAGCAGCACATAATAGCCCAGCCAGCAGGCAATCGTAGCCAGAATGATTAAGATGATAAGCGGCAGGAAAGCATAGAGCAGGCGCATCATGAAAAATCTCCCCATAAGGTTTGAATGGCGCTGATTGCGGCCAGAGCGGCCGTTTCGGTGCGTAAAATACGCGGCCCTAGTTTAACGGGAATAAAGCCTGCCTCGGTGGCGTAAGCGCGTTCCTGATCGGTAAAGCCACCTTCCGGACCCGACAGCAGCGTGACCTGGCGTTGTTCTGGCGTGTATGTGGCAAGACCTTTATTCGCATAGGGGTCTAAAAAAAAGCACAGCGAGGTTTGTTCTGATACCCAGTCGGCCAGTGTTTGAATCGGTTGCAACAGTGGCAAGCGGGTACGGCCGGATTGTTCGGCCGCATGTTGAATGATGCCTTGCCAGTGACGTAGGCGAAGCTGGCGTTTATCGTCGGTTAATTTGACGACGCAGCGGTCGGTCAATAAGGGGGTAATTTTGGACACGCCTAATTCAACGGATTTCTGTATGGCCCAGTCCATGCGTTCGCTACGGGAGATACCCAGACCCAGATGGATAGTGAGCGGCGACTCGATATCTTTAATCTGTTTGGACAGGATCTGAATAACAACAGATTTTCGGCTGACCAAACTTACTTCGGCGCGATACTCATTGCCCTGGCCATTGAAAACAATCAATTCCTGTTGTTTTTTTAAGCGCAGCACGGTGCGTAGATAATGAGCAGCTTGTGTATCGAGCTCCAGGGATTGGCCGACTGTCAGCGGGCTGTCGAGAAAGAGTCTGGGTTGGCGCATATTACATTAACTAAAACTAAAAAAAGGAGCCACAGGCTCCTTTTTGGTAGGGTACAAAGGGCATGGCTACCGAAATATTAATAGCCATGCGTATCATCAATAACGGTAATGGTCAGGCTTGTAGGGGCCTTCGACAGGAACGTTGATATAAGCGGCCTGTTCTGGCGTGAGTTGAGTCAAGTTTACGCCCAGTTGCTTCAGGTGAGAGCGCGCGACTTTTTCATCCAGCTTTTTCGGCAGGATATAGACTTTGTTCTCATAGTTGTCAGCATGGTTCCACAGTTCAATCTGAGCCAGAACCTGATTGCAGAATGAGTTGGACATGACGAAGCTCGGATGCCCGGTGGCGCAGCCTAAGTTGACCAGACGGCCTTCTGCCAGCACGATCAAACGCTTGCCATCCGGGAAGATGACATGATCAACCTGGGGTTTGATGTTTTCCCACGTGTATTGGCGCAGTTTGGCGATTTCAATTTCGGAATCGAAATGGCCGATATTGCAGACAATGGCCTGGTTCTTCATCTGTTTCATGTGTTCGTGCGTGATGACATCCTTGTTGCCGGTAGCCGTCACAAAAATATTGGCGACAGGTGCAGCTTCGTCCATTGTGACCACACGATAGCCTTCCATCGACGCCTGTAAGGCACAAATTGGATCGATTTCGGTGATCCAGACTGTCGCACCAAGGCCGCGTAAGGATTGCGCGCAACCTTTGCCCACATCACCATAGCCACAAACCACGGCGATTTTGCCGGCAACCATGACGTCGGTGGCACGTTTAATGCCATCGACCAAAGATTCACGGCAGCCGTACAAGTTATCAAATTTTGATTTGGTGACCGAGTCATTGACATTGAACGCCGGTACGCGCAGGGTGCCCTTTTCAACCATTTCATAGAGACGCAGTACGCCGGTTGTCGTTTCTTCGGACAAGCCTTTGACGTCATCCATCAATTCCGGAAATTTTTCATGCATCATCAGGGTCAAGTCGCCGCCGTCGTCCAGAATCATATTCGGGCGCCAGCCATCGGGGCCAATAATGGTTTGTTCGATACACCATTCGGCTTCTTCTTCAGTCTCACCTTTCCAGGCAAATACCGGAATGCCGGCAGCAGCCATTGCAGCGGCGGCATGGTCCTGGGTTGAAAAGATGTTGCAGGATGACCATCTGACTTCGGCGCCGAGCGCGGTCAGGGTTTCGATCAACACGGCTGTTTGAATGGTCATATGCAAACAACCTGCAATGCGGGCACCTTTTAATGGTTGCTCAGCGCCATACTCTTCACGCAGCGACATCAAGCCTGGCATTTCAGTTTCCGCAATACTGATTTCTTTGCGGCCCCAGTCAGCCAGGGAAATATCGGCTATTTTATAATCATGTTCGCTCATCGTTTTATCCTTTTTAAGTTACAGTCCAGCAGAATCTTTCAGGGCTTCGACTTTATCGGTTTTTTCCCAGCTGAAAGAGGCTTCAGTTCGGCCAAAATGGCCATAAGCTGCCGTTGGCTGATAAATGGGTTTCAATAAATCCAGTTGCGCGATCAGGCCTTTAGGGCGTAAGTCAAAATGCTCACGAATCAGTTCAACCAGGCGATCTTCGCCGACTTGACCGGTACCGAATGTTTCGACGCTGATCGAGGTCGGCTCGGCAACACCGATGGCGTAAGAAACCTGGATTTCACAGCGTTGAGCCAGGCCGGCTGCAACAATATTTTTGGCGACGTAACGTGCCATATAGGCAGCAGAGCGGTCGACTTTGGAAGGATCTTTACCCGAGAATGCACCGCCACCGTGACGGGCCATGCCGCCGTAAGTGTCTACGATAATTTTACGTCCGGTCAGGCCGCAATCCCCTACGGGGCCACCAATGACGAATTGCCCGGTCGGGTTGATAAAATATTTGGTATCGGCATGCAGCCATTCTTTAGGCAGGGTAGGCAGGATGATTTCATCCATTACCGCCTCTTCTAATTGTTTTCCGCCGATTTCAGGTGAATGCTGGGTCGATAACACGACCGCATCGATGGCGACGGGTTTATTGTCTTCGTAGCGGAATGTCAACTGGCTTTTCGCATCGGGGCGCAGCCAGGGCAGAACACCGGTTTTACGAATATGCGCTTGTCTTTCCACCAGTCGATGCGCATAAGTTACCGGTGCAGGCATCAGTACATCGGTTTCATTGGTGGCGTAACCGAACATCAGGCCTTGATCGCCCGCGCCCTGTTCATGATCGTCGGTATCATCGACACCTCTGGCGATATCCGGTGATTGTTTACCGATGGCATTTAAAACAGCACATGTCTTGCCATCAAAGCCAATATCGCCGTTGTCATAGCCGATTTCACAAACGACATTTCGAACCAGTTCTTCGGTATCGACCCAGGCTTCGGTGGTAATTTCACCGGCGAGGATGACCATGCCGGTTTTAACCATGGTTTCACAGGCGACACGGGAATGTGGGTCTTGCGCCAGTAACGCGTCAACCATGGCATCAGAAATCTGATCGGCCAGTTTGTCAGGGTGACCTTCAGAGACGGATTCTGAGGTAAAGATGAAATTATTGCTCATAACAGGTTCCTTTAACTGATTGAATATCAGTAGTTTAGTACGTTTTGCAGAGATTGACAGGCTTGGAAGTTCGCTGCAATGTCATTAAAAAAAGGCCGCATGCGGCCTTTTATTCATGGTGGGCCCTCCCAGACTCGAACTGGGGACCTGCCGATTATGAGTCGGATGCTCTAACCAACTGAGCTAAGGGCCCAAATTTTAAAGGGTTTAATCGCCGTCCAAAAAGCAGCGTAGCTGTTCGGAGCGCGAGGGGTGCCGTAATTTGCGCAGAGCTTTGGCTTCGATTTGACGAATCCGTTCACGGGTCACGTCAAACTGTTTGCCAACTTCCTCTAAGGTATGGTCGGTATTCATGTTGATACCGAAGCGCATTCTGAGCACCTTGGCCTCTCTGGCGGTCAGTCCGCTCAAAACATTTTGAGTGGATTCCCGTAATCCTGCAATTGTAGCAGATTCTACCGGCGATAACACCTTGGAGTCTTCAATAAAATCGCCAAGATGCGAATCTTCGTCATCACCAATCGGTGTTTCCATGGAAATAGGCTCTTTGGCAATCTTTAATACCTTACGCACCTTGTCTTCCGGCATATCCATGCGTTCACCGAGTTCTTCCGGTGTCGCTTCGCGGCCTTTTTCCTGCAGAA
>CAYUAE010000089.1:0-8089 GCA_964442675.1 uncultured Methylomarinum sp. | reverse complement strand
AGCGGTGCCGCAGCGGTATAACTGATTTATAAAGAGTATTAAGAGGACGAAATAATGAGTTTGGGTAAAATCGTTCAGATTATTGGTGCGGTGGTTGATGTGGAATTTCCACGCGAGAGCCTGCCAAAAGTCTATGATGCGTTAAATGTTGAAAGTGTCGGACTGGTTCTGGAAGTTCAGCAGCAATTAGGTGATGGTGTTGTTCGTACAATCGCCATGGGAACTACCGATGGATTGAGTCGTGGTGTTGAAGTCAGTAATACCGGTGAAGCGATTAAGGTACCGGTAGGACAGGAAACATTGGGACGAATCATGAACGTGTTAGGTGACGCGATTGATGAAAAAGGCCCAATTGGCGAAAAAGAGAAATGGGTCATTCATCGTGAAGCACCAAGCTATGAAGACCAGGCTCCTGCCAATGAATTATTGGAAACCGGTATCAAGGTTATTGATCTGGTCTGCCCATTTGCTAAAGGCGGTAAAATCGGTTTGTTCGGTGGTGCCGGTGTAGGTAAAACCGTCAACATGATGGAGCTGATCCGTAATATTGCGATCGAACACAGCGGTTTCTCGGTTTTTGCCGGTGTTGGTGAAAGAACACGGGAAGGGAATGATTTCTATCATGAAATGACTGATTCTAACGTTATCGATAAGGTATCACTGGTTTACGGACAGATGAATGAGCCGCCCGGTAACCGTTTACGTGTTGCATTGACCGGATTGACGATGGCGGAATATTTCCGTGATGAAGGCCGCGATGTATTGTTCTTTGTCGATAATATTTATCGTTATACCCTGGCTGGTACTGAGGTGTCTGCATTGTTAGGACGGATGCCTTCAGCGGTAGGTTATCAGCCTACGTTGGCGGAAGAAATGGGTGTGCTTCAAGAACGAATCACATCGACAAAAACAGGTTCGATTACGTCTATCCAGGCGGTCTATGTGCCTGCGGATGACTTGACCGACCCATCGCCAGCAACTACCTTTGCGCATTTGGATGCGACCGTTGTATTGTCCAGACAAATTGCAGAATTGGGTATTTATCCGGCTATTGATCCATTGGACTCCAGCAGTCGTCAGCTTGATCCTTTGGTTATTGGTGAAGAGCATTACAATGTAGCCCGCGCCGTACAGGGGACATTACAGCGTTATAAGGAATTGCGTGATATTATTGCCATTCTGGGGATGGATGAGCTGTCAGAAGAAGATAAACTGACCGTTTCCCGTGCGCGTAAGATTCAACGCTTTTTATCTCAGCCGTTCTTTGTCGCTGAAGTTTTTACCGGCGCACCTGGAAAATATGTCTCATTAAAAGACACTATTGCTGGTTTTAAAGGTATCATTGACGGGGAATACGATGATATTCCTGAGCAAGCGTTTTATATGGTCGGTACCATTGATGAGGCGCTTGAAAAAGCCAAAAACATGAAATAAGAGAGTCTGACATGACAATGACAGTACATGTAGACATCGTTAGTGCTGAAAAGGAAATTTATTCGGGATTAGCGGAAATGGTCTTCGCATCGGCTGAATTAGGCGAGGTTGGTATTGCACCTCGTCACGCCCCGTTTATCACCAAATTAATGCCAGGGGAAGTTCGGGTTAAGGTGAATGAAACGGAACAACAATCTTTTTATGTGTCAGGTGGATTGTTGGAAGTTCAGCCACATGTCGTAACCGTTTTAGCGGATACGGCGATTCGTGCTAAAGATATTGATGAAGCGGCAGCCTTAGAAGCTAAAGCTAGAGCCGAAGAGTCTTTGAGCGATAAATCGGGCAAAATTGATTATGCCAAAGCACAAGCTGAATTGGCTGAAGCCATTATGCAGCTTAGAACACTGGAAAAACTCAGAAAGCGTGGTATGTAGCGTTTTTTTGATAAAGCTTAAGAAAAAACCCGATATCAGTAATGATAACGGGTTTTTTTTTTGCCGAATGGTTTAAATCATAATAAATTCATCTAAAATTCTAAAGGTTATGTATTTTAACCGGGATAAACCGGGTTAACTGTTCACTACTGAGATAAACTAATCAATAGGAAATGCTATGGCGATAAAAACAATTATTCTGGCGGCGGGGCAAGGGACCAGGATGCGCTCAGCTTTGCCCAAAGTATTGCATGACATTGCCGGAACACCTCTGCTGGAACATGTTTATGAGACCAGTCGGAAGCTTGATAAGAATTCGATTTATATTATCTATGGGCATGGTGGTGATACTGTAAAGCGTCAGCTGGAGAAACTTGATGCCACATGGATAGAACAAAAAGAGCAAAAAGGGACAGGTCATGCGGTACAACAAGCGGTCGATTATATCGCCGATGACGATACTGTTTTGATTCTATATGGTGATGTGCCATTGTTGCAGCATCACACAATCGAAAAATTACTCAACAAAGTGGATGATGACAGTTTAGCCTTGTTGACCGTAAATCTTGATGACCCGAATGGCTATGGGCGTATTGTCAGAAATTCAGAAGGTCGCGTTATTCGTATTGTCGAACAAAAAGATGCGGATATGGAAACGCTAAAGATCAAAGAGGGTAATACCGGAATTTTAGCGGTCAATGGCGGTAAACTGAAAAAGTGGTTGTCGCGACTTGAAAGCAATAATGCACAAAATGAATTTTATCTGACTGATGTGATTGAAATGGCAGTTCAAGACGGGCTTGTGATTAAGACAACTCAGCCTGAAAGTCAGGATGAGGTTTTAGGCGTCAATAATCGGGAGCAATTAGCGTATCTTGAGCGTGTTTATCAAAGTCGTAGGGCTAAAGAACTGATGCAACATGGCGTAACATTGCGCGACCCCAGCCGTGTCGATGTTCGCGGTAGTTTTGAATCTTTAGGCCGTGATATTATCGTTGATGTTAATGTCATTTTCGAGGGAAAAAACACGATCGCGGATAATGTCAACATTGGCCCTAACTGTATTATTAAAAATGCGACAATACAGGCAGGCGCGCAAATTCTGGCTAACAGCATTATTGATGAGGCCGAAGTCGGGCCGGCGAGTCGGGTAGGTCCCTTTGCACGGTTACGTCCGCAGGCAAAACTGGCCGATCATGTTCATATCGGTAATTTCGTCGAAATCAAGAAATCGACTGTTGGTTCTGGCAGCAAAGTGAATCATTTGAGCTATATTGGTGATAGTGAGATCGGGCAACACGTGAATATCGGTGCCGGAACGATTACCTGTAACTACGATGGTGTGAACAAATTCAAGACCATAATTGGTGATAATGCATTTATCGGTTCAGATTCGCAATTGGTTGCGCCGGTTACGATTGGTGCGGGCGCGACGATTGGTGCAGGGTCAACGATTACTCGGGATACCCCCGAAAATCAATTAACATTATCGCGCGTCAAACAAATATCAGTCAGTCATTGGCAACGACCTGTCAAAAAGGAACAATAAAATGTGTGGAATTGTAGGTGGAATTGCAGAACGTAATGTCGTCCCTATTTTGCTGGAAGGTTTAAGAAGACTTGAGTATCGGGGATATGATTCAGCCGGTCTTGCGGTAGTCAACGAAGGCAAAGTCATCAGAAAGCGTGCCTTGGGCAAGGTCAGTGAGTTACAGGCTCAAATTGACCAGGATCCTATCAGAGGCTCACTGGGTATTGCACACACACGCTGGGCAACGCATGGAAAACCGAGTACAGAAAATGCGCATCCGCATATTTCAAATGACGCCATTGCCGTTGTGCATAATGGCATTATTGAAAATCATGTGACATTAAAAAGCAATCTGGAGTCGGATGGCTACGTGTTTACTTCTGAAACGGATACAGAAGTTGTTGTTCATAAAATTCACCAAAATTTGGCTGAAGCACCAAGTCTATTGGACGCTGTAAAAAAGACCATAACATCATTGGAGGGCGCCTATGCCTTAGGTGTTATCAGTAAAGACTTTCCGGATACCTTAGTGGCCTGCCGCAAAGGCAGTCCTTTGGTAATCGGTGTCGGTATTGGTGAATACTTTATTGCTTCGGATATTGCCGCCTTGTTGCCAGTGACGCAGCGCTTTATTTTTCTGGAAGAGGGGGATGTCGCTGAAATCAAAACCGATGCGCTGGTTATTTATGACAACGACGACAAAATTGTTGAACGGCCGATTAAAACCAGTCAGCTCACATCAGATGCTGTCGACAAAGGGCCTTATCGACATTATATGATGAAGGAAATTTATGAGCAGCCCTGGGCATTGTCGCAAACCATGGAGGGACGTTTCATTGAGGGGCATTTGCAGGAACAGGCCTTTGGACATCTGGCCAGCGAAATATTTGATCAAGTCCAATCAATACAGATTCTGGCATGTGGAACGAGTTATCATGCCGGGTTGGTTGCAAAATACTGGTTGGAAAAATTAGCACGAGTTCCGTGTAATATTGATGTGGCGAGTGAATTTCGATATCGAAAGCCCGTCATTTCAGAAAATACGCTGGTGGTAACCATTTCACAATCGGGGGAGACCGCCGATACTTTGGCAGCCTTGCAGGAAGCTAAAAAGCTAGGCGTGAAATATGCGCTGACGATTTGCAATGCGCCGGAAAGCTCGTTAGTCCGAGAATCTGATTTAGCTCTGATGACACGGGCAGGCCCCGAAATTGGTGTAGCATCCACAAAAGCCTTTACCACCCAGCTTGTCGCCTTATTACAATTAGTGATCGCTGTCGGGCGGCGCTTTGAATTGAGCGAAGAACTTGAACGCGAAATCGTTTCAGAATTGTATGCGTTGCCAGGTGCTGTCGAGAAGGTATTAAAGCTGGATGGTGAAATTGAACGATTGTCCCAGCAATTTGCTGAAAAACACAATGCTTTGTTTTTAGGTCGTGGAACACAATATCCCGTCGCTATGGAAGGGGCGCTTAAATTAAAAGAAATTTCCTATATCCACGCTGAAGCTTATCCGGCGGGTGAATTAAAACATGGCCCCTTGGCATTAATTGATGCTGAAATGCCGGTTATCACGGTTGCGCCGAATAATTCCTTGTTAGAAAAATTAAAGTCAAATATGCAGGAAGTCAGTGCGCGGGGAGGACAGTTGATTGTTTTTATGGATGAGACGCTGGCCGGAGAGGAAAGTGAAAATGTACAGATTATTCCCGTTCCTAAAGTAGCCAACATCATTTCGCCGATTGTTTACACGATTCCTTTGCAACTACTGGCCTATCATGTCGCGGTATTGAAAGGGACCGATGTGGATCAGCCCAGAAATCTGGCAAAATCGGTCACTGTAGAATAGCTAATAGAGTATTTTATGATCAATTTTCAGCCATTCCTCAAACGGACGACTCGCAGTGTCCAGAGGAATGTGCTGCATAGGGATACGGCGTTCTTCGGGAGGCTTGGCAATTTCCTCGTAAATAAAGGCATCGTCAAAGCCTGATTGGGCTGCGTCAAAGCGTGTACTGGCAAAAAATACGCGCTCCAAACGTGCCCAGTAAATAGCCCCTAAACACATCGGGCAAGGTTCACAGCTGGTATATAGTGTGCAGCCTGTCAATTGAAAGTCCTGTAAATTTTTGCATGCGTGTCGAATCGCCATGATTTCAGCGTGTGCGGTTGGATCGAGATTTGGTGTGACCCGATTACCACTCGATGCAATAATTTCATTATTTTTGACGATGAGTGCGCCATAAGGGCCGCCATTGGCTTCGTTTACATTCTGCGTCGCCAAATCTATCGCCTGATGTAGAAAGTGTTGGTGTGAACTCAGGGCTATAGTCATGATATCTATTTGAGGCCTAAAGGGTTATCAGGGTCAATGCCATCCATGAAAGGCAGTCTGCGATCTCGGTTGGTCAGTTGGTAAACCTTACCTAACCAATTATTGAAAACCGCTTTCGCCGTATCGCGCCAAGTAATATCGAGGTGTTCTCGAATTTCGGATTCTGGAAAGGCAGGGAAAGCCATTTTTTTGTTTTTAGCGGAAATGACATCCTGCTTGTAATCTGTCAGGCGCGCTTGAACGGTGTCATTAAAATAGTTTTCAGGAAAAGGAGGGTAGTCAGCACGTTCATGGTTGAAAAAACGGATGACTTCACGTTTATATTCTTTCATTAAACTGATGTCATCATATTCAGGATGCCCCTGAAAGAACACGACACGGAAACCATCCGGGCTAACGGCCAAATGAACCCCCGCATCATCACTGGCCACTAAAACTTTTAAGCCGTGCTGTTCCATGTCTTTCTGAAAAACCTCATTAAAGCGAGAATGAGGAACATCAAATCGAGTATTGATTTCAATCACCAGAGGATGGAGGCGATCAATCACCTTGTGTGAAAAAACGCCCCAGCGTTTAGCAGGTAAAGGTGTGCGTTCAATACCATAACAATATTGGATTAAAGCATGTGTAGCCAGGCAAGAACATAAAATCGACGTGACGTTTTGTTTAGCCCAGGCAAATACTTCAGTAAGGGGTTGCCAGAATGCTTCTTGTTGTAAATGTGGGTGGGTGACATTGGCACCACTGATAATCAACGCATCCAAGCCATCCTGTTTTATTTGTTCGAAAGTCTCATAATACTGTGCGATATGCGCCTTCGCTTCAGGGCCGCGTTCTAATCCTTCGATGGTAAATGGGTGAACATGAAACTGTGCGATTTGATTGCACGCACCTAATAACCTGAAAAATTGACGTTCAGTTGCTTCCAGTGCCGCATCAGGCATGATATTCAGTAGACCAATATGCAATTCACGAATATCTTGCTGTTGTGCGCGGTCAGGCGGCAGAATTTCCTCGCCTTCAGCCTGTAAGCGTTTAAAAGTCGGTAAATTGGTATGAGCAACTAATGGCATGGCAGAGTCAGGATTGTTTGGCAATCGCATCGGCGATTAAATGGATGAAATCATCTTCACTCGTAACATTTGCCGTGTCTTCAGCGCTGACTGTATAACCATATTGGTCGGCGATAGCCTGATAGCGTGGAAGACGAGACTTAAACAAATGAGGGAAAACCCAGCTTACAAAATCATCGGGCGGAATTTGATTGCTGTCACGATAGCCTCGCTCCGCCATATAAAGTGCAAGCTGTTCGTCTAAAAATGCTTCGCGATAATATAAAGGCTTTGGGTCGGACTTTGCGCGCGCAATTATCGTTTTCTCAAGGGATGGTGGGATTTTTATATAGATAATGAGTGTATGTTCGGCCAGTGTTTCCAGAACATCGGGGTCATCAAGTTCACAGACACTACCGCCGGCGTCATTGATGAAATTGGTGTAGCCATAGATTTGTTCTGCCTTTTCAATAAACGCCGGTACATCATTCATCGCCGCAATTTCAGCCTGTCGATGGAGGTTTTGGCGTCGTTTGAATTCGTCTAAGGGCAGGCCGCCTAAATCGGGGTTACCTAGCTTACCTAGAAAGCAGGAAACCGGGTCAAGATTGTCAAACGTAATGTTATTGCGAATGTAAATCGAATCATTCAATAATAATTTGCGTAAAAAAGGGACATCCATCGCCTGGCGTTTAACATTGTCCAAAATCGGCTCATCCAGATATTTTGTTCCAATTCGGTAATCTCCAGAATAATGAAACCATCGGCTTCGCGGTAGCTTTTTGGCTAAGGTTGTTTTGCCTGCACCAGACATGGCAAGTAAAGTAATACTTTTGGACTTCCAGTCCAAAAAATCTTGCGGTGACATTTTCATAGGGTTTAAACGTCGTTCAATTTATCCAAGTCTAAAGGATCGGCATCGGTAGCCGTATGCATATCCGGATCAGAATAACCTAAATCATCAGGTTCCAAATCATCAAAAGGGGCGCTCCAGTCTTCCGGCGCTTCAATATAATCAAAGGTAGAATTGTACCAGCTATCTGAATCGTACTCGCCAATATCCCCATTGATGTATTGCACTTCGATCGTGTTATCCGAGTCTTCAATAGCAACTACTTTAAAGCTCAAATCATTTTCAACATCTTTATACCAGCGTCCAATAACAGGATCGGTTACCGTAGTCATAACAGCTCTCCAAAAGAAAAAGTGTTACCACTAAAGATACCAGAAAAATAAAAAAATGTATGTGTAAAAAACTTTTGACAGTTCTAAAAAAGGGGGTATAATTGCCTGCTCTTTCGCG
>CAYUAE010000088.1:6432-8371 GCA_964442675.1 uncultured Methylomarinum sp. | reverse complement strand
ACCCGATCATAACGAGCAATGTAGCGATAATCTATTCCAAATTCAGCAAAAAGGATTGAGTTGCTCAATATTGACCACGGTTTTAAAATAAAATTGCATTAAAGCTTCAACGTCACTTTCTCCCTGTGCCGTTAAAAAACCAAATTGTTTTGCCAGGTCGCGCTGATAATCAAACAACAGGCGGTCTTCACAGCGACCGGTTAAAACATGAAGCGCAAAACGCAAACGCCACAGTGTATCGCGGGCATGAATCAGTTCCTCATATTCAGAAGCCAGTAAAAAACGGTATTTGACTAACTCGCGTAAAGTCTTGCTGTGATAATGATGTTTGAATACCCAGGAAATGATCTGCAAATCGCGAATGCCACCTGGGCCTTCTTTGATATTCGGTTCGAGTTTATACGCGGTGTCATGATACTTTTCATAACGCTTTCGTTGTTCGGCCATTTTTGCCAAAAAATAATCTTCGGACGACCATAATGATTCTGCATCTAATCGTTGCTGTAATGTGCCCGCTAAACGTTGATCACCATCAATAAAACGCAGCTCCATTAAGTTAGTCAGAATGGTTTGATCATTTCGTGCTTCGCTGATTGATTGTTCCAGACTGCGGACAGCCATGCCCGGTTTCAGGCCAATGTCCCACAGAAAATTATTGAATTCCGACAAGGCTTGTTTAAATGCTGCATCAGGCGGCGTCTGCACTAATATGGCAATATCAATATCAGAAAAGGGGAAAAGTTCCTGCCGTCCATAACCCCCTGTGGCGATCAAACAGTGCTGAGCAGCACTATCGGTAAAAAAATGTTGCCAACACGATACCAGTACGGTATCGATAAAATCGGAATTGGCCTTCAACAACGGATAGGGCGCCTGTTCAGGGTCAAATTGCTGCTTTAGGGCAAGCTGGTTTTGTGCAATCTTTTCGCAAAACGCCTGAGCCGGATTATCGTGTTCGAATAAATCTAGAAATGTGGGCGTGACCATTGAATTAACGTTCTTCCTGGCGTAATGTCAAAATCTCATGACCGGTATCGGTGACTAGAATCGTATGTTCCCATTGGGCTGACAGGCTACGGTCTTTGGTTACAGCTGTCCAGCCGTCTTTTAAAACTTTCATGTGGCGTTTACCGATATTCAACATCGGCTCAATGGTAAATATCATGCCGGCTTCGATAATCATGCCTTCGCCGGGGGTGCCAAAATGCATGACATGCGGGTCTTCATGAAAATTTTTGCCGATGCCGTGGCCACAGAACTCACGCACGACAGAATAGCGATTCTTTTCGGCATGGGTTTGAATCGCATGGCCAATATCGCCCAGCGTAGCTCCGGGTTTGACCTGCTCAATGCCTAAAAACAGTGCTTCGCGTGTCACATCGACCAGCCGCTGAGCATGGGGGGCAACTTTGCCTACGCAAAACATCTTGCTGGTATCGCCATGATAACCGTCTTTTATCACCGTAATATCAATATTGACGATATCACCATTTTTTAGCTTTTTATCGCTGGGAATGCCATGGCAAATTTGATTGTTAATGGATGTACAAATCGATTTTGGAAAACCGCGATAATTCAGAGGTGCCGGAATGGCCTGCTGCTCATTGACAATATAATCATGACACAAGCGGTCAAGTTCATTTGTTGTCACGCCGGCGACGACATAAGGCTCAATCATTTCCAGAACTTCCGCTGCCAGCCTGCCGGCCACCCGCATTTTTTCGATTTCGTCCGCTGTTTTGATCAGAATACTCATATCACTTAAATAAAGGGTTAAATAACCCGTTACTATACCAGAATTGACCCCTCTCGTGACTTCTCTGTGCGACGATGGGTCAGGTTAATTCCTGCATAAATTGATGATTGGCTTATTCAGCTACTGTGAACAGCTATGGAGCGATCAAGCTAATTGATGTGTTGTAGATTTGGCGTATCAGTG